>DATKFB010000250.1:0-3970 GCA_035544435.1 Polyangia bacterium | reverse complement strand
AGGATCTCCTTGGTGGCGAGGTCGCGCGCCGTGTCGCGCAGGAGCGTCTGCTCGGCGGTCAGGTCCAGATCCATGCGCTCTCCATTTTAGTCGCGTCGCTACCGGCGGGACCATGCTGGCGCGCGCTTTTCAACGAAGGCGCTCATGCCTTCCCGTTGATCGGCCGTGCCGAACAGACCCGCGAAGAGCTGGCGCTCGAGCTCGATGGCCTCTCGCAGCGGCAGGTCGGCGCCCTCGCGCGCGGCGCGCTTGGCGGCGGCGACGGCCAGGGGCGCGCGTGACGCGATGGCGGCCGCGACCTCGCGCGCGCGCGGCAAGAGCGCCGACGGCTCAAGGACGGCGTTCACGAGACCGAGGCGCAGCGCCTCGTCGGCGTCGATGACGGCGCCTGTGAACAGGAGCTCCGACGCGCGCGAAAGGCCGATCCGGCGCGGCAGCAGCTGCGTGCCGCCCAGCCCCGGAATGACGCCCAGACCAACCTCGGGCAGGCCGAACTTCGCCGCGCGGGAGGCGTAGATGAAGTCGCAGCAGAGCGCGAGCTCGCAGCCGCCGCCGAGCGCGAACCCGTTCACGGCCGCGATCACGGGCGCCGCCATGCCGGCCATGACCTCGCCGAGCCGGTGGGAGATTGCGGCGAGCGCGCCCGCCTGGGCGGCCGTCATGGCCGTCATGGCCTTGATGTCGGCGCCGGCGACGAAGGCTTTCTCGCCAGCGCCCGTGACGATCACACAACGCACGCCCGGCTCGGCCGCGAGCGCCGTGAACGCGCCGAGGAGCGCATCCAGCGTGGCGGCATCGAGCGCGTTGAGCGCGGCCGGCCGATTGACGGTGACCGTCGCGACGGGCCCGCCCGGACTATCGACGAGCGCGAGCGCGCCCGAGCCGCCGGCCGGGCTCACCGCCGCTCCTCGACGTTCCCCGAGCCGGTGCCCGGCGCCACGCCGGGGACGTCCTTCGCGTACTGGTGGAAGCCCCGCCCCGACTTGCGCCCGAGCCACCCCGCGGCGACGTACTGGCGCAGCAGGGGACAGGGTCGGTACTTCGGGTCACCGAGCTCGCGGTGCATGACGTCGAGAATCGCGAGCGTCGTGTCGAGCCCGATGAGGTCCATGAGCTCGAACGGCCCCATGGGGTGGTTGAGACCGAGGTTGATGGCGGTGTCGATGTCCTCGACGCTGGCGATGCCCTCGTAGAGCGTGAAGCAGGCCTCGTTGAGCATCGGCATGAGGATGCGATTGACGATGAAGCCCGGGATGTCGCGCGACGACACGGTCTGCTTGCCGAGGCGCTCGGCCAGCGCGCGCGTCGTCTCGTATGTGATGTCGGACGTCGGCAGGCCGCGGATGATCTCGACGAGCTTCATGAGCGGCGGCGGGTTCATGAAGTGCATGCCGATGACGCGATCGGGGCGCTTCACGACGGCGCCGATGGCGGTGATGCTGATCGACGAGGTGTTGGTGGCGAGGATCACGCCGCCGCGGCAGGCGCGATCGAGCGCGCTGAAGATCTCGCGCTTGACTTCGAAGCTCTCGGTCGCAGCCTCGACGACGAAGTCGACGGCCTCGAGATCGCCCGCGTAGAGGTCGGCCGAGCGGATGCGCGCCAGCGTCTGGTCGCGCTCGGACTCCGTGATCTTCTGCTTGCCCGCGAGGCGCGCGAGCTGCTGCGCGATGCCGGCGCGCCCGCGCTCGGCGACCTCGCGCCCGACGTCGACGAGCGTCACGGAGAGCCCGCGCGAGGCCGCCAGCTGGGCGATGCCGCGGCCCATCTGCCCGGCTCCGATGACGCCGATGTTCTCGATGGACATGTCGCCGGTCGTCATATCATCGATTCGGGACCCTGAGAGGGTCCCGCGCCCCCGGCGCTCGCTACGGCCGGCGATGCCGGCCTGCGCGCGGGAGTCATGCCACGAGCTCCACGGCGAGCGCGATGCCCTCGCCGCCGCCGATGCACAGTGAGGCCACGCCGCGCTTCTTCTTCGCGTCGCGCAGCGCCGACAGCAGCGTCACGAGCACCCGCGCGCCCGAGGCGCCGATGGGGTGACCGAGGGCGACGGCGCCGCCCCACACGTTGACGCGCGCCGGATCGAGCCCGAGCAGGCGGTTGTTCGCGATCGACACGACGGCGAAGGCCTCGTTGATCTCCCACAGGTCGACGTCGTCCTTCTTCCAGCCCACGCGCGCGAGCAGCTTCTCGATGGCGCCCGCGGGCGCCGTCGTGAACCACTCGGGCGCCTGCGCGTGGCCAGCGACACCCACGATGCGCGCGAGCGGCTTCCACCCGCGCGCCGCCGCGACGTCGGCGCCGGCGAGCACGAGCGCGGCTGCGCCGTCGTTGATCGAGGACGCGTTGCCCGCCGTGATCGTCCCGTCCTTCGCAAACGCCGGCCGCAGGCTGGGGAGCTTTTCGACGTCGCCCCGTCCGGGCTCCTCGTCCACGTCGACGACAGTCGGCGGCCCCTTACGCTGCGCGATCTCGACGCCCACGATCTCGCTCCCGAACTTGCCTGCCTTTTGCGCCCCGAGCGCGCGCCGGTACGACTCTGCCGCGAAGGCGTCCTGGTCCTGCCGCGAGATGCCCTTCTCCTTCGCGCACAGCTCGCCGCAGTCGCCCATGTGGACGTTCTTGTACGCGTCCCACAAGCCGTCCTGAATCAGCGAGTCGATCACCTGCGCGTGGCCGAGGCGCAGGCCCTCGCGCGCCTTCGGCAGCAGGTACGGCGCGTTCGTCATCGACTCCATGCCGCCGGCGACGACGACGTCGTGCTCACCCGTCGCGATGGCGTTACTGCCAAGCACGACCGCCTTGAGCCCGGAGCCGCAGACCTTGTTGATCGTGACGGCGCCAACCGACGCCGGCACACCCGCACCAATCGACGCCTGGCGCGCCGGCGCCTGCCCTTGCCCTGCCGGCAGCACGCAGCCCATGTACACCTCGCCGACAGCTTCGCCCGGCGCGCCCGCCCGTTCGAGCGCGGCCCGGATGGCCACCGACCCGAGCTTGGGCGCCGAGAGGCTCGCGAGGCTGCCCTGGAATGATCCGATCGGCGTGCGCGCCCCGCTGACGATGACGACGTCTCTCATGGCGTCAATCATAACGGCTGGATTCGATTCCGCATTGAGTCGACCGAATGTGGACATATATCCTACATGTAATATAATCGCCCCCATGGCCCTCCAGCTCCCCGGTGAACGGCGACGCCCCGGCCTCGTCGAAGCCTTCTTCGCGACGGCCGCGGTGCTCGGCCTCTGTGTCCTCGGCTGCGCGACGCCGACGAGCACGCGCCGCTTGCCGGCGTCGGTGTTCCGCGCTTCGCGCTTCGACACCCACGGCGCGCACCACCCGAGTCACCGCGCGCGCGCGGACGAGAGCGCCGCCCTTGTCGAGCGCACGCTCCACCAAGCCGGCCTCCGCTTTGGCACCGACGGCAGCGTGCGCGCGCTTTGGGGCTATATGCGGACGTCTCACGAAATGGTCGCTCCAGCCGAGGCACTGCCCGGCGACGTGCTCTTCTTCGACACGCAAGGCACCGGGCCCGTCGTCGACTGCGCCGACCACGCGGGCCTAGTGGAGAGCGTCGACGAGGACGGCCGCCTCGGCTTCGTCGAGGCGCGCGACGGTCGGGTGCGCCACAGCTTCGTCGATCCCGCGCGGCCCGCTCTCCGGCGCGGCGAGCACGCGCAGATCCTGAACTCGTTCCTGCGCCCTAAGCGCATCACCGACCCACCCGAGGCGCGCTACTTCGCGGGCGAGATGCTCTGCGGAGTCGGTCGGGTCCGCCGCTGACACGCCAACCCTCTTGCACGTCGCGACCAACTAAGTTGGCCGTCGTACAAGTATTATAGAGTAAAATTAGCTATTTAGACCGTCTCGACCTGGTCTCGACCTTGCTTTAGCAGGGATCTGTCGACACAGGGGCAGAGCCGCAGACCCTCGATTGCGATTGTCAGCGTGACTTTCTATAATCGCC
>DATKFB010000249.1:0-3056 GCA_035544435.1 Polyangia bacterium | reverse complement strand
CCCGCGCGCGCGGCGCCGGGCGCGGGCCTCTCGGTAGTACTGAGTCCACCGCTCCGAGGACGGGTCCTCACCCCGAGTTTCGCCCTGTTCCATGCTCATGACACCAACCCGCGGCAGACTCTACACCAAACCCCGGCGGCTTTCACCTGCGACAATCAGTCGGCGTCGGAAGGCTTTTTTACGTTCTCGTCTCCGTCATCTCCGTGGTCGTCTCCGTGCCGCGTGGGGGGCAGGGGCACGCCCCTGACGCGGCGTATCCGCCGGTCCCGGACGTCGAGGACCGTCAGGTGATGTCCCGCTGCGAGCACGACGTCGCCAGGGACGGCCCGCTCCGACAGCTGCGTCACGAGGAAGCCGCCCAGCGTCTCGACCTCGGGCGGCAGTGGCGGAAAATTGAGCCCGAGGTCGCGCGTCGCGACGTCGAGCGTGAGGCGGCCGTCGGCCTCGAAGCTGCCGTCGGGATTGCGCGTGATGGGCGGGATCTCTTCGAGATCCTGCTCGTCTTGAATCTCGCCCAGCACCTCCTCCACGAGGTCCTCGAGCGTCACGATGCCCGTGAAGGCGTGCCCCGGCCCGAGGATGATCGCGATGTGGACGCGCCGGCGCTGGAACTCCCGCCGGAGCCACTCGAGGCGCGTGTCCTCCGACGCGTAGATGGGCTCGCGCACGAGCTCGCGCATGCGCTGCGGGCGCGTGCCCGAGGCGAGCGCCGTCACGATGTCCTTCATGTGCACGTACCCGACGACGCGGTCGGTGACGGGCTCGCACAGCGGGTAGCGCGTGTATTGGTTCGCGACGGCGATGCGCAGGTTGTCCTCGAACGGCCGGCCCGCCTCGAGCGTGACGACGTCCCGGCGCAGCGTCATCACGTGCCGCGCCACGCGGTGCGTGTAGTCGAAGACGCGGTCGATGAGGCGGCGCGCGCCCGGGTCGAGCTTGACGTGCTGGACGACCATGCGCAGCTCCTCGGGCGAGTGCAGCATCTCGGCCTCCGAGGCGGGCGGCAGGTGCAGCAGGCGCAGCACGAGGAAGGCCGCGCCCTTGAGGGTCCAGATGAGGGGGAACGCCACGACATAGAACGCCCGGAAGGGCAGGGCCGCCCACATCGCGATGGGCTCCGTGAGCTGGAGCGCCATGGCCTTCGGCGCGAGCTCGCCGATGACCGTGTGCAGGAACGTGATGACGGCCAGGCTGATCGTGACGGCGAGCGTGTGCACCGTGCGCTCGTGGAAGACGCCGACCCGCTCGAGGAGCGGACGCAGCATCTTGGCGAAGGCGGGCTCGCCGAGCCACCCGAGCGACAGCGACGAGATCGTGATGCCGAGCTGGCTCGCGGACAGATACGCGGGCAGCTGCTTCGTGATGGTCTGCAGGAGGCGCGCGCGGCGGCTGCCCTGCTTGACGAGCTGCTGCAGGCGCGTCGGGCGGATCTTGACGAAGGCGAACTCGGCGGCCACGAAGAAGGCGTTGGCGAGCACGATCACCATCGTCAGCAGCAGCGCCAGGGTCGGGCTCATGGGCGCCCAGAATGGCACAGGGCGACGCGCGCCGCCTGAGGGTCCCGATGTCAGCGGTCCGATTCAATATTTACCGGAGGCCTGCTAATGTTCGGCATCATGGCGAGCCCAAGAATGGCTGGCAATCGCGTCGCTTTGTCCGGGACGTTTGCGTTGCTCGCCGTCGTCGCGTGGGCCGCGCCGGCCGCCGCCGAGGAGGTGGCCTCGCCCGCGTGCGGGACGGAGAACCTCCTCGCGGGGAAGCTGCCATCGGCGCAGCAGGACATCGGCCGCAACCTGCGCCTCGTGACGGACGGGCAGGCCGCCCCCGAGGGCGCGCAGTGGGACGCGCCGCCCGCCGTCGTGTTCGAAACGGCCGCCGGCTCGCTCACCTACGATCTCGGGCGGCCCACGCCCGTGTCGGCGTTCTCCGTGCAGGCCGACGCCAACGACGTCTACAAGATCTGGGGCTCGCTCGACGGCGCGCGTGACAGCTTCAAGCTGCTCGTCGAGGTCGACAACGTCGTGGGCATCGGCCACGGCCTGCGCACGCGCCCCGTGACGATAGGGACGACAATGGTGCGCTACCTGCGCATCGGCGAGCCTACGGGCGACAACTTCTATTCGATCTCCGAGTTTCAAGCCTTCTGCCAGGCGCCGTCGCCGTTCCCGCCGCACCTCAAGATCGTCGACGCGCCGCCGGCCAGGGTCGTGCAGCCGACCTTCTGGAGCTTCGCATGGTGGGACAACGACGCGAGCTCGCGCTTCGAGATGGCGCTCGCCATGGGCGCGCTCGCGCTCATCGGGTGGGGCGTGTGGCTCGCGAAGAAAGGGACGCCGGAGCTCTTCCGCCGCCTGCGCGACCGCCTGCTTATCGTCGTGGGGCTGCTGTCGTTCTGCGCGTACTGGAACTTCTTCTCGTTCCACTTCGGGAACTACTTCCACGTCTGGGACACGTTCCACTACTACGTGGGCTCGAAGTACTTCAAGGAGCTGTCGTACGACCGCCTGTACGAGTGCGTGGCCGTCGCCGACTCGGAGGATCCGACGCTGCGCCGGCGCGTCGAGCTGCGCAAGATCATGAACCTGCGCACGAACATGATGCAGTCGACGACGGACGTCCTCGCGCACCCCGACGCGTGCAAGTCGCACTTTTCACCGGAGCGATGGCAGTCGTTTAAGCAGGACGTCGCGTACTTTCGCGCGCGCCACGGCGTCAAGCGCTGGGAGGAGGCGCAGACCGACCACGGCTACAACGCGACGCCCGTGTGGAACATCCTGGGCTCGTTCCTCGCGAACACGTCGCCCGCCACCGACGGGCAGGTCAACATCCTCATACGGATAGACCCGGCGTTCATCCTGGGGATGCTCCTCATGACCTGGTGGGCGTTCGGGTGGCGCGTCTTGTGCGTCGCGCTGGCGGTCTTCGCGACGAACTTCCCGTGCCGCTTCTACTGGACGGGCGGGGCGTTCCTGCGCTGGGACTGGCTCTTCTACTTCGTGGGAGGCGTGTGCCTCGTGCGCAAGGAGAAGCCGTTCCTGGGCGGGCTCTTCCTCGGG
>DATKFB010000248.1:0-2682 GCA_035544435.1 Polyangia bacterium | reverse complement strand
GCCGCGCGGCTCGAGGCCGGGCTCGCCGAGGCGAAGGCGGGGCACGCAAACCGCGCGCGGCGGTTGGCCGAAGAGGCGCTCCGGAGCGCGCCGTCGTCGGAGGCGCTCACGGCGCGCGCGGCCGTGCTCGAGACGGCGCTGCGCGAGGGCGGCTATTTGAAGGAAGCGTTGCGCGTCAAGCGGACGGTCCTCGAGGGCCTCGCCGAGGCGTCGCGGGCGGTCCCGCTCGCGGCGCTCGCCGACGAGGCGTCGCAGGCCGGTCTCACGTCCTTGGCGCGGACCTGGCGCGCGGACGCGGGTCTTCCGGCCGTGTCCGACGTGCCAGCGGCGCCACCCGCGGCCGCCTCGACACCGGCGGAGCACTACCTCTACGCGCAGCGGCTCCTGGCCTGCCTGGGCGCGGGTCAATCACTCGAGCCCGTGCTGGCCGCGCTCGAGCACGCCGTGGCCGGGCACGCCGGGGCGTCCGAGGCGCTCGCGCTCGCCGAGAGATTGCTCGTGCGCGTCGTCGAGGGAGACGAGCTCGCGCGGCGGCGGCTCGAGCTACTGCGCGCCGCGCACGGCGCCGAGTTCGAGCCCGCGCGCCGCTTACGCCTCGGCGAGCGCCTCGCCGAGACCCTCGCGCGGCTCGACGATCCGGTGGGCGCGGTCGCCGTGCTCGAGCAGGCGTTGCGCGGGGCGCCGCCGGGCGATGAGGACAGCCGCCTGCGCGGCGAACGTTCGCGGCTGCTGCGAAAGATCGGGCGCGCGCGCGAGCTCGCGGCGGCGCTCGAGGCCGACGCGGCCGCGCTCGTGGGCGACGAGCGCCTGCGCGCGCTCGCGGAGCGCGCGTCGCTGCTCGACGCCGCGGGCGAGTTCGAGGCCGCGCTCGACGTGCGGCTCATGGCGCTCGCCGAGTTCCCGGCCGACCTGCCGCTCGTGGGCGCGGCGCGCCGGCGCCTCGAGAGCACGGGCCGTCCCGCGGAGTCGCTGCGGCTCGCCGTGGCGGCCGTCGAGCGCATCGCGGACGTCGCCGAGAAGCTGCGCCTCCTGCGCGACATCGCCGCGCTCTCCGAGCGCTCGGGCGCGAACCCGGCCGAGGCGGCGGGCGCCTGGCTCGCGGTCCTCGAGCTCGATCCGCGAGACGCGGCGGCGGCGGCTTCGGCCGAGCGCCTCCTGCTCGCCGTGGGCGACTGGGAGCGCTGCGCGGAGCTTCTCTCGTGGGCCGCGGCGCGCCAGGTGGGCGGCGTGCGCGCGCCGTCGGGCGAGCCGCGCCCGGCGCTCCTGTGGCGCCTCGCCGAGCTGCGCCGCGCGCGGCTCGGACAGACGGACGAGGCGCTGCGACTTTACGGAGAGATGTTGGCCGAGAGCGGCCGGCCGCAGGGGCCGCTGCAGGATCCGCCCGACCTCGCCACCTTCGCGCGCCGCGACGCCGCCGTGGGCTTACACACGGCGCGAGCGGCCGTCGCGCCCACGGCCGCCGATCGCGCGCGCGCGCTGCTCGACCGTGCGCTGCTCTTGCTCGAGCGGGGCCGCGACGCCGTCGCCGAGCGCGACGTCTTGCGCGCGCTCGATCTCGATCCGCGCAACATCGAGTGCGTCACGGCGCTCGAGCGGTTGCACGAGGGCAGCGGGCGCTGGGTCGAGCTCGCCCACGACCTGCGGCAGCGCGCCGCCGCGCGGCCGCCCGAGCCGGCGGCGCGGCTCTGGTTCGGCGCGGGGCGCGCCTCCGAGCGCACGGGAGATCGGGTCGCGGCGCGCGAAGCGTATCGGCGCGCCATGGCGCTCGACCCGGCGCTGCCGGAGCCCATCGCTGCTCTCGGCGGCCTGGCGGCGCGCGACGGCGACTGGAACGAGGTCGCGAAGCTGCTCGAGAGCGAGGCGGCGCTCGTAGGCCCGTCGCCGCGCAAGGGGCGGCTGCTCGCCGAGCTGGCCGCCGTCCACGGCGAGCGGCTGTCGAACCCGCAGCGCGCCATCGAGCTGCTCGAGGCCGCCGCGGGCTTGCTCCCCGAGGAGCCGCGCATGCTCGACCTCGCGTCGCGCTTCAACCTCCTCGCGGGCCGCTGGGAGCCGGCCGTGCAGGCGCTCGATCGGCTCGCGACGCTGGGCGCCGTTCCCGCCGACGCGGCCGAGCGCTACTACCAAGCCGGCGCCGCCGCCGAGGCGCAGGGCCACGTCGATCGCGCGCTCGTCCTCTACTCGCGCTCGTACGCGCGCAACACGTCCTATCGACCGACGCTCGAGCGGCTGTCGGAGATCTGCTTCGACAAGGACCAGTGGGACAACGCCTGGAAGGCCACGGAGGCGCTGCTCGAGCGGCACGGCGCCGCGCTCACGGCGGCCGAGCGCGCCGTGCTGCTGCTGCGCTCGGCGATCGCCGACCTGCACGTCGCGGCGCGCGCGCAGGCGACGGAGCGCCTCTCGGCCGTCGTCACGCGCGGTGGTGGGTTCTCGCCCGATGTCGGCATCCGGGACGTCGCGGAGAGCTGGTCGGCGATGCGTGCCGAGCCCCGTTTGCTTGCCAACATGGACCGCGCGCGGCGCGCGCGCGTCCTCGCGCGCGCCACAGAGGCGCTCGCGCTCGCCGTCGGCATCTCGCCTCCCGCGCTCGAAGAGGCGAGCTTGGCGCGAGAGATCCTGGGCGCGCTCGCCGTCGTGGAGGAGCGCTGGCAGGACGCGCTCGGCCTGCTCGCGGCGCTGGCC
>DATKFB010000247.1:0-2837 GCA_035544435.1 Polyangia bacterium | reverse complement strand
GATCACCAACGCCAGGCCGAAGAGCTGCACCGGATGCGTCGATGCGCCGCCAGCTGGGACGACGCCATCAGCCTCGCGCTCGCAGTGCGGGCCTTCGTCGCCGACCTCCTCCTCGACATGGACGAGGAGGACCGGCGCTATCTATCGAACAGCGACCGCGGGGGCGCCTTCGGCGCGGCCTAAGCCTGCACGAGGCGACCGAGAGCCGCGAAGTCCAACGGCTTGGGCAGGAAGGTCGCGCCCGCGCTCTTGGCATCTTCGATCGTGCCCTCGTCGGTGAACGCGCTCATCACGATGGCGTTGACTTGCATCCCCATTCCGCCGAGATGCCGGACCAGGCTCGCGCCGTTGATCCCCGGCAGGCGGTAGTCGGTGACCACGACGTCCGGCGGCGGCGGGCCGACCTTGGACAGCGCCTCCTCGGCGCTGACGGCCACCTCTGTGAGGTAGCCGTGCATCTCGAGGATCTCGGCGATGTTCTCGGCGAGCCCGAGGTTGTCGTCGATGATGAGAATCCTCCTCTTCGCTGGCAGCATGGCCCGTAATCTCCAGCATACCAGGGTGATTGCCGCGTTACCAAGGGGACAGGCGTCAACGCCGATATCGGGCTCTACGCGGCGCCCGCGGGCGCCGCGTCCGGGATCGTGATCCGAAAGGCGGCGCCGCGTTCGGAGGGGTCGAGGGAGACGGTCCCGGAATGGGCCTCGGCGATGCGCCGACAGAGGGCCAGACCGAGCCCGATCCCCTTCGCCTTCGTGGTGAACAGCGCCTCGAAGATGCGACCTCTGAGCGCCGCGGGGATGCCCGGGCCGTCGTCGCGCACGAGCAACACAGAACGCGTCCCTTCGCGCCGCGCCTCGATCCAGACGTGTCCCGCGCCGCCCATGGCCTGGCTCGCGTTGATGAGCAGGTTGGTCAGGACGCGAGAGAGCTGATCGGGATCGATGTCGAGGATCGTTCCCGGCGGCGCCGAGACCTGAACGTCGACCGCCACCGGCAGATTCGCCGCCGAGACGGCCTGCGCGATGAACTCACCGGCCTCGATGGGGCGCCTCTTGAGAGGCTTGCTGCGCGCGAGCTCGAGGAGATCGTTGATGGTCGTGCTCGCTCTCTGGACCTCCGCGACGATCTTCTCGAGGTGCCGGGAGATGCTCGGGTCCCCGACGTGGAGCTGCTCGAGCCGGCGTGAGACGAGGAAGGCCGATGACTCGACGACGCCGAGCGGATTCCGCAGCTCGTGGCCGATGCCGGCCGCGAACTGGCCGATCGTCGCCAGGCGCTCGGCGGTCCGGTTCTTCGCGAGCAGGTCGTCGCGATAGGTCTCGAACATGATGGCGAGCTCGATGTCGAGGAGCTGGTGCAGCGCCGTGATCATGCGGCGCGCGGTCGCGGGGTCGAGCGCGGGGGCGACGCGAAGCACGTCGACAGACTGCACGCGGATCCGATCCATCGCCGTGAGCATGTACATCTGGGGCAGATTGATCTGGACGTGCACGCGGCCGATGCGGGCCCGCCGCTGGAAGTAGGCCTCGTCGTGAGGGCCCCGAAAAGTCTCGTCGATCCACTGCAGGAGCGAGCGCTTGAGGCGCTGGATCTGAGCGGCCCCCCCCGTTATGGCGGCGCGCGCGCCGGGATGCGCCTCGATGGTGTCGTAGAAGTCATCGATGATGGCGGCGAAGTGGGGCGCGACCAGCGGGTGAGCCTCGCGCAGCGCCGCGCTGGCGTCGTCGTTGAACCCTACATAGGCCTTTACGTTTTGGAAGAAGGTGAGGTTCTGCACCGATGCGGGACTTTAACATCCCGGGCATCGTGCGAAGAAGCCATCACTCAGTTCGCGTCCCGCCCCTGCGGAATCACGAGCACCGGACAGCTGGCGCGCTGCACGACGCGCTCGGCCACGCTGCCGAGCACGGCGTGCGTGATGCCCGTGCGGCCGTGCGTCCCGACGACGATGAGATCCGCGCCGGTCTTCTTGGCGTGCCGCACGAGCTCGCCGGGCGGAAAGCCCTGCAGGCTGTTCGTCTGGCACACCAGGCCGGCCGCCTGGGCCTGCCCCGCCCGCAGGGCCAGCGCCCGATCGATCTCCTCGAAGAGCTCCGGCCCGTCGGCGAGCGGCATGGCGCCGAGACTCACGGGCGCGAAGAGAACGCCCGGCTCCACGACGTGAACGAGATCGACGACGGCCTTGTGCGCGACGGCGAACGAGAAGGCCGCGTCCAGCGCGGCGTCGCTCCCTTCCGAGAAGTCCGTCCCCACGACGATGCGCTTGATTGACAGCGGTTGCATGATCGTCCGGTCTGCCGCTGCCGTGACACCCGTGGGCTTCATGCTGCCACCCGAAGTTCCTCGTGCGCCTCGGCGGGGGCTGACGGCCGTTGCACGACGGGCATGCGCGTCACGCGGTGGCTCTCGCTGAAGGGACCGCCGATGGTCGCGAACATCGTCACGCCCCAGCACACGGCCACGACGAGCTCCGTGAAGGTCGAGCGGAAAACGAAGGGCGTGAAGGCGACCCAGGCTCCGATGACTGCCACGCCGAGGCGCGCCCTGTCGCTGCCCATCGAGAACATGGCGAGCGCCGTGGCCACCAGACCGGAGACGATGAAGTTGGCCGTATGAAGCGGGCTGATCGGCAGCATGAGGGCCAGGCAAGGGAGCCAGGTGGCGATGATGATTCCGATGGAGCGTGACAGCATGGCGAGCCTCCTGCGCCGAACAAGAGCAACCGCCGTTCCAATCGCTCGATGCCCGCCGGCCGCCGCTTCGACGGGCTTCAGCTGTGGGAACGCGCAAACCTTGCGCTCGTGACCGTCTTCGGCGCCTGTTCTGCGCGCGCG
>DATKFB010000246.1:0-5848 GCA_035544435.1 Polyangia bacterium | reverse complement strand
CCTGGGGTTGAACAGCGCGCGCAAGCGGCGCATGTCGGCGAGGTCGGCCTCGCCGTAGAGCGAGCTCATGTAGCCGAGCTTCTCGAGGCCGATGCCGTGCTCGCCCGACAGCGCGCCGCCGACGGCGATGACGAGCGCAAGGATCTCGTCGCTGGCCGCGCGCACGCGCTCCATGACTCCCGCTTCGCGCTCGTCGTAGAGCACGGTTGGGTGCAAGTTGCCGTCGCCCGCGTGGAAGACGTTGGCGATGATGAGCCCGTGCCGCGCCGAGACGCCCGCGATCGCCTCCAGCACCTCGGGCAGCTTTGTCCGCGGGATTACGCCGTCCTGGAGGTACGAATTCGGCGCGACGCGGCCGAGCGCGCCGAAGGCCTGCTTGCGTCCACGCCAGAACTTCGCGCGCTCCGCGTCGTCGCGCGCGAGCCGGACTTCGCGCACCCCCGCGGCTCGGCACGCCTCGAGCACGCGCAGCGCCTGTGGCTCGACGTCGTCGGCCAAGCCGTCGACCTCGATGAGGAGGACGGCCGCGGCGTCGAGGGGAAAGCCGGCGTGGATGTAGGCCTCGACCGCCCGCAGCGTGGTCTGGTCGATGAGCTCGAGCGCCGCCGGCGTGATGCCGCGCTCGAGGATCTTCGTCACAGCGCGACAGGCGTCGCCGACTTTGTCGAAGATCGCGAGCACGGTCTTGACGGCCTCCGGCACGGGCGTGAGCCTCACGAGGATCTTCGTGGCGATGCCGAAGGTCCCCTCGGAGCCGACGAAGGCCGAGACGAAATCGTACCCGGGCGCGTCCGCGGCCGCCGCGCCGAGCTCGACGACCTCGCCGTCGGGCAAGACGACCTCGAGCGCGAGGATGTGGTTCGTCGTGACGCCGTACTTGAGGGTGTGCGGGCCGCCGCTGTTCTCGGCGACGTTGCCGCCGATCGTGCATGCGTTCTGGCTCGACGGATCGGGCGCGTAGTGCAGGCCGTTGCGGGCAACGGCGCGCGACAGGTGGGCGTTGACGACGCCCGGCTCGACCCAGGCCTGCCGGTTCGCGACGTCGATCTCGATGATGCGCGTCATGCGTGCCGTCGAGATCAGCACGCTCCCGCGCGCCACCGCCCCGCCCGACAACCCCGTGCCGGCCCCACGCGGCAGGAACGACACGCCGCGCGCCGCGCAGGCCTTGACAGCGGCACGCACCTCGTCAGTCGTCTCGGGGAAGACGAGCGCGAGCGGCTCGCCCCGGTCGAACCGCTGGGCGTCGCACTCGTAGACGAAGAGTTCGTCGGCGTGACTCACGAGGCGCTCGCCGGGGAAGAGGGCGGCAAGGTCCGCCACGAGTGCGCGCAAGACGGCTTCCGGCGGGGCGCCGAAGACGCCCGCGCCGCGCTCGTCGTTCGCGACCGCGTCACCGATCATGCTGGACATCGTGGGGGGGCCGGGCGAGAGCACGTCACCCGGGACGGTTCTGCCACATCTCTCGGTCCGCGTCAGTTGGCCGGGGGCGCCGCCAGAGTCTTGGGCGCCATCCAATAGACGTGGCCACTCTGGTCGTCGGCGATGAACATCCGGCCCTCGGACGAGAAGACGATGTCACTCGGACGATCGAGGACCGAGCCGCCCGGGCCGAAGCCGGTTTGGAAGGGCTGCCAGTCCTGAACCGGCGCGTGCGTCGTCGGATCGGTCGCGGCGTAGACGACGGCCGCCCCTTGCCACGAAGGCGTCGAGTAGGCGCTGCCGTGCAAGGCCACGAACACGGCGTTCTGGTACGGCGCGGGCCAATTGCCCGGCTCCCAGTCGAATCCGAACGGCGTGTCGGACAGCGCGAACGTGGCATCCTCCTTCGTGACGTCGCCGCACATGGCCAGCATCGTCGGGCCCTTCATGGTCGGCACGCCCTTCGTGTAGCAGCACGGGAAGCCGTAGTTCGTGTTCGGGCGCAGCATGAGCATCTTCTCCGTCGCGCCCATCTGCAGATCCTCGCCGAGCTCCATGGCGGCGCAGACCTCGTCGGTGCGGTGGCAGCGCAGGTACATCGGGTTGCGGAAGCCCACGGCGATGGGCTGCAGCGCGCCGGCGGCCCCCACCGCGCTCACCTCGCCGCCCGTCGACATGTCGCCGCACGAGGCATAGGCTCCACGCGACGTCACGAGCTGGCCGCCGGCCGATCGCGCGAGGCCGTGGGTCCAGCGCCCGCCGGTCCCGAACTGCGCCGGGAGGTTGAGGTCTTCGGGCGCGCCCTCGGCGACGCGCTGGCCGTCTTTATAGGCGATCCGCCAGATCGAGGCCTGGGTCGTGAAGTAAAGGTAGCCGCCGCCGAGCGCGAGGCCGTGAACGTCTCCTAGGCTCGTCGATGCGTTGAGCCGCGTGAGGAACACGTGCTCCTCGGCGACGCCGTCGTGGTCGTCGTCCGAGAGGAGCACGATGGCGCCCGGTCCGCCCTGTGCGCCGCCCGCCGTGTCACGCGACGGGCCGGCAACGAAGAGGTCACCGTTGGGCGCGACGACCAAGGCGCGCGCCTCGCCGATCGACGCGTAGCGCTTGAGGCAGAAGCCGTCCGCGGCCGTCGCGCCGACGACGTCTGTGCCGCGCCCGCACCACATCGGGTCGGTCGCGTTGACGTCGGAGCCGGCGTCTGAGGAGCCGGCCTCGAAGGAGCCGGCGTCTGAGGAGCCGGCCTCGGGCAACAAGGGCGACGTCGTGAGCCCCGGGCTCGAGCACGCGGCGAGCAACGTCGCGACGAGGAATCCGGCCAGTCCTCTTCCGGGAAAAACCTTCATCGAGGCATATTAAGCGATGACCGAGAGCGCGGCGAGCGCGCTCTCGGCCATTTCCGGAGGACCGCTTACGCGCGGCGGCGACGGCGAACGAGACGCCCCGCGACGAGCGCGAGGCCCACGAGCGCCCCGAAGCCGCCCGACGTCGACGAGGCGACGGAGCAACCGCTGCTGCTGCTGGCAGGCATCGTGCCGCCATCGGTGCCCGAGCCAGCGGTCCCGGTCGAGCCACCCGCGCCGGACCCGGCGGCGCCGGCCGAGCCGGAAGCCGGCGGCGTCGTGAACGTGCAATAGTTAGCGGAACAAGTGGCGCCCATTGCGTGGCACTTGCAGTCCGTGTCGGTGGTGCACCAACCCTTGTTGGCGCCGCCCGCAGGCTTGCACATCATACCTTGACTCCAGTCACACGTGTCACTGCCGCAAGTGGTCCCGGTACAGTCGACATCGTTCGTACAAGCTCTCGCCGATCCTTCCGCCGCAAAGACGACGGCGAGGACTCCAACCAAAATCAGCGAACGAAGCAATTTCACACCAACATTCATGAGGATCCTCCAAAAAAGTGAGAAACGCGGAGACCATACACCATCTCGGGTGGTGCGGCACGAATCGGGCCGCGAAACCTCAGGTGGCGGCCGGCCCCGCAACCGGCAGCAGATCGGCGAAGACGAACCCGTCCCGCTCGATGACCTCGCCGCTTCGCACGGGCACGGGCCGACTGAACATCGGGCCCGCGTAGGCGAACGAGTGGAACTCGCCGTGCTCGCCACATGGGTCGGCGCCGGGCGGCAGGTCCGCGAGCAGCGCGTCGTCGAACTCGCGCCCCGCGAACGCGGCCGGCACCTGTCGAGGATCGACGCACGTGAGCCGCGCGCGCAAGCCGCCCTCGATCATCCGCCGCGCGAGGGCTTCGGTCGGCTCGCCCCACAGCGGGAACGCGGGGCGCAGGCCCGTGTCGGCCAGGCGCTCCTCGCGATAGCGGCGCACGTCCTCGAGGAACAGGTCGCCGAACGCGACGACCGTGATGCCCGTGCTCGCGGCCGCCGCGAGCGCGGCGCCCATGGCAGCCTCGTACTGGGCGTTGCTGCACGGCCAGGGCAGTGGCACCGTCGTGACCGGCAGGTCGGCCGCCTCGGCTTGCGCGCGCAGGAGCGCGGCCCGCACGGCGTGCATCGCGACTCTATCGAAGGCCTCGTTGAGCGTCGTGAGGAGACCGACGACCTCGACCTCGCCCTGCTGCCGCAGCACGTGCAGCGCCCAGGCGCTGTCCTTGCCGCTGCTCCAGGCGAGCAGCGCCTTCTCGCTCACGGGCTCCCGCCGATCTTGCGCACCGAGTTGCGAACGACGAGGGCGGGCCTGAAGACCTGCTCGGCTGGCGCGAGCGTGGGCGTCTCGATGCGCTTGACGAGGCGACCGACCATCGCCTCGGCGATCTCCGGCACGGGCTGGCGGATGGACGTGATGGCCGGGCTGATGAGCGCCGCGAGGTACAAGTCGTCGATGCCCACGATCGAGATGTCGCGCGGCACGCGCAAGCCGCCGTCGTGCAGGCCCGCGATGACGCCGATCGCGATGATGTCGGACATCGCGACGAGCGCCGTGGGGCGCTTCTTCTTGGCGACGACCCCCTGGCCGATGCGGCGGCCGACGTCGAGGAGCTCGGCGTCGTCGTAGAGAGACTCGGGGGCCGCCTCGACGATCGCGACGTGCTTGCCCAGGCCGGCCTCCTCCATGGCGGCGACATAGCCCGCGCGGCGATCGGCGCGCGAGACGGTACAGACCGGCGCAGTGACGTAGGCGATCGCGCGGTGGCCGTTGAGGACAAGGTGGCGCGTCGCCGCGTAGCCCGCGTGGACGTTGTCCACCGACACGTAGTCGATGGCCAGCGACGAGTCGCGCTCGGCGCCCCGATCGAACGAAACGATCGTGAGGCCGCGCTGCAAGAAACGCGCGTAGTGATCCTGGGTCGTGAGCGACGAGGCCGTGATAACGCCGCGGATGCCGTGCGCGAAGAAGTCCTCGAGGAGCTCGCGCTCTTTCTTGGGGTCGCGGTACGTGTTGCCGAAGAGCAGTCGGTACCCGTGCGCGTGCGCGACGCGCTCGATCTCGCTCGCGAGAACGCCGAAGAAGGGGTTGGCGATCGAGGGCACGAGCAGGCCCAGCAGCGGCGCGCGCTTCTTGGACGTGTTGGTCGCTGTCGGCGCCGAAGCGCGTTTCGGCGCGCGGTAGTCGAGGACCATGATGGCCCTCCGGATGCGCTGGATGACCTCGGGCCGCATGCGGCTCGTCTGGCCGTCGAGAACGTTCAGCACCGTGCTCACGGACGCGCCGGCCATACGCGCGACGTCCGAGATCTTGGGCTCGGCCACGAACGGCAGCCTAGCTCATTTCGAGGCTGGACAGAAAGCCGGCGGCGGCTGAACCCGCCCCGGCGCGAGCGCGGACACCTTCACGCGCGCGTCGGCAAGCATGGAGAAAAGGGGGCTCTTGTGAATGCGGCCCCCGAAGCGCTCGAGTGTCTCGTCGGCGAGTTCCCAGGTCTAGGACGAGGCCTGCGCAGCCCTTTCGGCTAGGTCGGCACGGACGCCGAGTGCCTCCGCGAGCCGGGGCAACACGCCTCCGGCGCGCGCCGCGAGGCGTACTTCGGCGAGCTCGTCGGCGCGCGTGGGGCCCTCGTTGACGAGCGCCACGGGCAGGCCGAGCTCGTGCGCGCGGCGCGCGAACCGAAAGCCCGAGTAGACGGCCAAGGACGAGCCGACGACGAGCAGCGCCTCCGAGGCACCCAGGAGGGACCAGGCCTCGTTCATCGTGGCCTCGCCGACGGTGCCGCCGAAGAACACGACGTCGGGCTTGAGGATGCCGCCGCAACCCCCGCACGGCACGACGCGGAAGGCGGTCACGGCCTCGTCGGGCAGGTCAGCGTCGCCGTCGGGCGTCGGCGCAGCGGCGCGCGCGAGCCAGCCGGGATTCGCCGCCACGAGGCGCTCGTGAACGGCGGCGCGCGGCTCGACCCGACCGCAGGCGAGGCAGCGCACGTCGGCGAGCGCGCCGTGCAGCTCGACGACGCGGCGGCTGCCCGCCGCGTGATG
>DATKFB010000245.1:0-6272 GCA_035544435.1 Polyangia bacterium | reverse complement strand
TGCGACGGCGCGACGCACACGTGCCGCGCCTGCGCTGGCGACGCCGAGTGCGGCGGCAGCACTCCAGCCTGCCAGGCCACGGGTGCGTGCGCCCAGTGTTCTGCCAGCAATACGACGGCGTGCACGGGCGCCACGCCTCTTTGCGAAATGACGGCGGGCGTCTGCGTGCGCTGCCTCCTCGACGCCGATTGCTCGGGCGCGACGCCCGTCTGCAACACCGCCACCCACACCTGCCGCGCATGCGCCGCCGACGCCGACTGCGGCGGCGCCACGCCCGCCTGCCAGCCCGGCGGCGCCTGCGGCCAGTGCTCGGCCACGAACGCCACCCAGTGCACGGGCGCGACGCGTGCCTGCAACCTCGCGACCGGCACGTGCGTCGCCTGCGCCTCGGGCGCCGACTGCGCGGGCACGACGCCCGTGTGCGATCGCGTGACCCAGACCTGCCGCCCCTGCGCCGCCGACGGCGAGTGCGGCGCCGCCACGCCCGCTTGCGAGGCGAGCGGCGCCTGCGGCCAGTGCTCGGCGGGCAACGCCGTCAGGTGCACGGGCACGCGCCCGGCCTGCGACGTCACGACCTCGACCTGCGTGCCCTGTGTGTCGAGCTCCCAGTGCGGCGGCACGGCGCCCGTCTGCGACGTCGCAACGCACACCTGTGGCCCGTGCGTCCGCGACGGCGACTGCGGCGGCGCGACGCCCGCCTGCCAGGCGAGCGGTGCCTGCCGCCCCTGCTCGGCGACCAACAAGACGACGTGCGCGGGCGCGACGCCCACCTGCGACCTGCCGAGCGGCACGTGCGTGGGCTGCGCCTCGAACGCGGACTGCGCGGGCGCGACGCCGGTCTGCGACCTCGGCGCGCACGTCTGCCGCGGCTGCGCGAGCGACGCGAGCTGCGGCGGCGCCACGCCCGCCTGCCAGCCGAGCGGCGCCTGCGGCTCCTGCTCGGCGACCAACAAGACGCGCTGTGGAGGAACGACGCCCGCCTGCGACGCCGGGAGCGGCACCTGCGTGGTCTGTGTCGCGAATGCCCAGTGCGGTGGCGCGACGCCCGTCTGCAACCTGGCCATGCACGTCTGCCGCGGCTGCGCGGGCGACGCCGACTGCGGCGGCGCCACGCCGGCCTGCCAGCCGAACGGCGCCTGCGGCGTCTGCTCGGCCACCAACAACAGCGCCTGCACGGGCCCGTCGTCGACCTGCGACGCCGCGAATGGCATCTGCGAGACCTGCGACTCCAACGCCCAGTGCGGAGGAACGAGGCCCGTCTGCGACACGACGACGCACACCTGCCGCGGCTGCACCACCGATGGCCAGTGCGGCGGCGCCACGCCGGCCTGCCAGCCGAGCGGCGCCTGCGCGGCGTGCTCGGCCACGAACACGACGGCGTGCACGGGCGCGACGCCCCGCTGCGACGTCGGCTCAGGCACCTGCGGTGGCTGCCTCACCAACGCGCAGTGCGATACCAGCCGGCCCACCTGCGACGCGACGACGCACACCTGCCGGCTCTGCGCGGGCGACGCCGACTGCGGCGGCGCGACGCCCGCCTGCCAGCCGAGCGGCACCTGCGGCGCTTGCTCCGCGACGAATCACGCGATGTGCGCGGGCGCGACGCCGCTGTGCGCGACGGACGGCGGCGTGTGCGCCGCCTGCCTCGCGAACGCCGATTGCGGCGCGGCCGCGCCCATCTGCGCCGGCGCGACGCACGCGTGCCGCGCCTGCGCGAACGACGGCGACTGCCCCGCGGCGTCACCGATCTGCACGCCCGCGGGCTCGTGCGCGGCGTGCGCCGCCGGCAAGCCGGGCGCCTGCGCGGGCGTCAAACCGGTCTGCGACCTCGCGACGGCGTCTTGTCGCGCCTGCGCGAGCGACGGCGACTGCGGCGCAGCCGCTCCTCTCTGCCTGCCCAACGGCGCCTGCGCCGCTTGCACCCCAGCGGACACCTCGCGCTGCCCGGCGTCGGCCCCGCGCTGCGACACCTCGGCGAACGGCGGCCTCTGCGCGGCCTGCATCGACGACACCGACTGCGGCGGCGTCACGCCCTCGTGCTCGCCCGTCTCGCGCACGTGCGTCGCCTGCACGGCCGACGGCGCGCCTACCTGCCCCGATCCCGCGCGCCCGGTCTGTCAGCGCACGGGTCCGCTCGCCGGCGCGTGCACCGAGTGCTCCGCGGCCAACACCTCGTTGTGCGGAGGCCTCGCGCCCCAGTGCCTGACCGAGCTCGGTATCTGCGGCTGCGACGGCGCCGCGGGCGATCCCGCGTGCGGCTCGTCGACCTCGGGCCTCGTCTGTAACGGCGCGGGCGGCTTCTGCGTCCCCGGCTGCGGCCCTGCGCCGCGCAACGGGTGCCCCGCGGGCCAAACCTGCTCGGGCACCGCCGCGAGCCTCGGCCAATGCGGCGGCGCTGCTTGCACGGCCGACGGCGACTGCGCCGCGCCGCTCTCGAGGTGCGACGTCAGCGCCGGCGCGGACCGCTGCGTGCAGTGCCTCTTCGACTCGGATTGCGAGGTGCCCTTCGTCTGCAACGCCGCGACCCACGGCTGCGTCGAGTGCGCGCCAGGCCACGCCGAGCTGTGCCGGGCCGATCTCTCAGGCGCGCAGTGTCTCGCCGGGGGCAAGTGCGGCTGCGTGAGCGACGGCGACTGCGGCGGCCCCGCCTCCGGCCGCGTGTGCGACGCGACCACCGCCCGCTGCCTGCCCGGCTGCCGGGGCGCCAACGGCAATGGTTGCCCCGCGGGTCAGACTTGCTCGTCCGCGACGGACGAGACGGGACGTTGCCAATCCGGTCCGAACGGGGACGGCGGCACCGCCGGCCCGGACGCGGGCGCCGAAGGCGGCTCGCCGAGCGACGGCGCCGGCACGCCCGACGGCGGCGGTGTCCCGGATGGCGTAGCCGCCGATGCTCCGTCGGCGGACGGCGCGGACGCGCCCGCGAGCGATGCCTCCTCGCCCGCCACGGACGGGCGCAGCGGCGACACCTCCGTCGACGGCACGAGCGCCGACGCCGCGACCGAAGCTGGCCAGCAGCCCGCCAACCGCGGCTTCGAGGGCTACCTCGCCGGCGGTGGCTGCCGCTGCTCGGCTGGCGCGGACGCGCCACGCGCCTCCTGGCTCCTCGCGCTGGTCTTCCTGGCCGCCCTCCGTTTGCGCCCGCGCAGTCAGCGCCGGAATCGAAAATAGACGCTAGACGCCGCCGTACCATTCGTAGCCCTGGTCGCTCCAGTAGCCGCCGTTGGCCGCGGGGAGGAACATGATCCGCGTCAGGTACTTCGTGCATTTGTAGCCGAGCTTGACGGGCGAGTAGACGCGCGCCGGCGCGCCGAAGGCCGGACCGAGGAGCCGGCCGTCCTGGCCGTAGACGATCAGCGTCTGCGCGTGGAGCGCGCTCTCGATGTCCCAGCTCTCGTGGTAGTCGTCGTCGAAGGACTCGAAGTCGACGAAGCGCGCGTCGGGCGACACGTCGGCGCGCCGCGCGAGCTCGCTCAAGCGAACCCCCGTTCGCACCGCGACGGCTGACCAGCCCTCAACGCAAACGTGCTCGAGGCGAAGCTCGGTGCGCGGCAGGTCCTTGAGCTCGCCCAGCGTCAACCGCACGGGCCGTCGCACCATGCCGCCGATCTCCAGGTGCCAGGGGCCCTGCTCCGCCTCGTCCCAGATGGGGACCTCGTCCGACACGAAGTAGGACGGAAACCGCGCACCGGCCGCTTGCGCGCCCGCGGGGGCGACGTTCATGGCGTCGTGGCGGAAGAGGACGCCCTCGACGCGCTCGTTCCAGCGCGTCGACGCCGCCAGCAAGCCGCTCGCGCTCTCCGGCCCGCGGGAGTTGCAGCCGCCGAGGGCGGCGGTCGCCAAGGCGCCGACGGCGGTCGTCGCGCCGGCCTCGAGGAAAGCGCGGCGATCGAGCCCGAGGCGCTCGGCCTCGTGCTTGCGCGGCAGCCAGAGCTTGCTCATGGCTGTCCGCGTCGGTCGGGAGCCGATTGGGGCGGAACCTCGGCGGCGTCGCGCGCGGGCCGGGGCGCGCGCAGGTTCACGAACGGACGGGCGTTGCGCGCCTCGGGTGACTTCGCTTCGTCGTAGCGGCCCGTGAGCATGGCCCGTAGCGAGTAGGGATCGACCGCGAACACCATGAAGACGTGTCCGAGCGTGAGCACGACGAGAGCCAACATGGCCAGGAAGTGCCAGTAGCGCGCCCACACGTATCCACCGAGCAGCGCCGTGAGGGGCGCGAGCTGCACGGGCTTCCAGATCGCGATCCCCGACACGACCGCGAGCGCGCCGAAAAGAGGCATCGAAAAGTACGCGAGGCGCTGGAGCGCGTTGTGCTTGCCCTGGCGCGGATGGTCCTTGCGCGCGCCCACGTAGAACTCGACCATCTGCCAGACGTCACGGGTCACGCCCGGCCGCGGGACGAGCTCGCGCCATTCACCGTGCAGGTAGATGAACCCGAGATAGACCAGGCCATTGACGACCAGGAGCCACATGGCGGCGAAGTGCCAGTGGCGCGCGCCCGCGAGCCAGCCGCCGAAGGTGAGCCAGGCGGGGATCTTGTGACCGTCGAAGGGATAGCAGCAGAAGGTCTCCCCCTTGCGCGCGAAGGCCGGATACGAGTTGAAGATGCGCAGGCCGCTGCCGATCATGATCGTGAGCGCGAGCGCGTTCACCCAATGGGTGACGCGCACCACTGGGTGATGACGTCGCTCGGCCGTCGGCATTTGGTCTCGTCATTTGCACCCGCCGTCGTTCCGATCGCCCAACCTCGAGGTTGACGTCGCGCGGATCGAAACGACGACGGCGAGAGCTGCCTACTTCTTGTCCGCGTCCTTCTTCATGTCGCCGGCGTCGCCCTCTTTCTTCTTCTTGCCCTTCTTCTTCGCCGGCTTGGCGTCCTTCATCTCGCCACCGGCGGCGCCGGCGGCGGCCTCCTCGGCGTGGGCCAGCGTCCAGGAGGTCGGCAAACAGACGGCCAGCAGCAGGAACATCGCTCTAATCAGCTTCATGGTTCTCTCCTCGTGGGGTCGTTGGAATCGCTCTGTCGAGAGCGCCCGAATAGTACCGCGGGGCAAATTCTCCGCCAGCCGACAGTGAGCCGTCCCGCACGACGACCGCGAGGGATCAGCGCTCGGCCGGCGGCGGCGTGCTCGCGGGCTCATCGCCGGGGTCCACTGTCGTCCGGGGCGCGTTCAGCGTGAGGAATTCCAATCCGCGCAGGGCGCACAACGATCGGCCGTCCACCGACATGTGCTGCCAGACGATCCCAGAACCATGTTCGACGACCGCGGCGTCCGCCTCCGAATCGAGCGCGCCCCACAGTCCATTCGACCGGGTCTTTGGGCGCGAGCGGCCGTCGGCGTCGTCCATTTGCCCCTGTATCACAAACGTCACACGGCCCGCGTTCTTCCCTCCTCGTCGAGGCCCGGACGCGAAAAAGGGGCGTCCGAAGACGCCCCCTTGGTGAGAAGTTGAGAATATTGAGAATGCTGAGTGTGAGATTCGTGGCCTTAGGCGACGACCTTCACGCCGCTGGCCTGAGGCCCCTTCTTGCCTTGGACCACCTCGAACTCGACCTTCGTGCCCTCCTGGAGGACGGCGCCGCCCGTGTCGTTGGCGTGGACGAAGACGTCCTTGCCGCCACCTTCAGGCGTGATGAAACCAAAACCCTTAGCTGTGTTGAAGAACTTGACGGTACCTTTTTGCATTGTTTTTCCTTGGCCGGATTCCCGGATCGGGACGCATCATGCAGCATTGCCCGGTCGCGCACCACGATATTCCGAACCAGCTCGTCAACGCCGCATCCCGGAGCCTTCCGAGGGTGCTCCTCTCGCCGGTCCCGCGGGCGATGTGCCCACCACGAGCGTCAGCTGATAACCCCAGCGCGAAACGAAGTCCGTCAGCAGCTCGCGCGCGTGGGCCTCCGCGCGCGGCAGCACGTCCTGCCCGAGCGCGGCGCGCGTCAGTGACTCCCGCGCGTCCCCGAACCACCCGTTCCGATCGGCGGGCGCGATCGCGTTCAAGAACCCCGAGCGCTCGTTGATGGTTTCGAAGCGCTTGATGTCGAGGGACAGGATTCGCGGCGGGGGCAACGACACGCGCACCGCGCGCGCCGCGTGATCGACGTCGATGCGCGCCGGCTCGTCGCACACGTCGAATCCGGCCGCCACGACACCCGAGTAAAAGAGAAAGGCCTCCGGCTCGTGCGTGAAGGGCAGATCGATCGTCTTCGGCACCGTGCGCCGCGCATAGTCGGCCAGCGAGATCTCGATGGTCGACAGCTTGCACACCTT
>DATKFB010000244.1:0-4540 GCA_035544435.1 Polyangia bacterium | reverse complement strand
CGCGGGTTGCGCCGGCCTGCAGCTTTCTCAGAACGTTCACCAGGTGCGCGCCATCGCCAAGGAGGCGCGCGACAACGGCGCCTACAGGTGCGCGCCGCGTGAGCTCGCGCTCGCTGAGACGCACCTCGAGTTCGCGTCTGTCGAGCTCGATCAAGGCGACTACTTCCGCGCGCGCGATCATTTACAGATCGCCGACGAGAACGCGCGCCTCGCCCACCGGCTCTCGCCGCGGGACCGCTGCACGGCGCCGCCCAAGCCCGGCGACAAGGACGGCGACGGCATCCCCGACAACGTCGACAAATGCCCGAACGAGCCCGAGGACAAGGACGGCTTCGAGGACGCCGACGGTTGCCCCGATCCCGACAACGACAAGGACGGCATCCTCGACGTCAAGGACAAGTGTCCGAACGAGCCCGAGGACAAGGACGGCTTCGAGGACGCCGACGGCTGCCCCGATCCCGACAACGATAAGGACGGCATCGCCGACGTCAACGACAAGTGCCCGCTCGAGGCCGAGGACAAGGACGGCTTCGAGGACGAGGACGGCTGCCCCGATCCCGACAACGACAAGGACGGCGTGCTCGACACGGTCGACAAGTGTCCGAACGAGCCGGGTCCGGCCGACAACAACGGCTGCCCCAAGAAGTACGAGCACATCGTCGTCACGCAGGAGAAGATCGAGCTCAAGCAGAAGATCTTCTTCGACACCGACAAGGCCACGATCCAGCCGCGCAGCTTCTCGTTGCTCGACGAGATCGCGAGCGTGCTGCGCGGGCGTCCGACGATGACGGTGCGGATCGAGGGCCACACGGACTCGAGGGGCTCGCGTCCGCACAACCTCAAGCTCTCCCAGTCACGCTCCGACTCGGTCCGCCAACACCTCATCGGGCTCGGCGTCGACGCGCACCGGATGGAGTCTCGTGGCTACGGGCCCGATCAGCCCATCGAGACGAACAAGACCGCCGGTGGGCGCGAGAAGAACCGCCGCGTCGAATTCTTCATCACTCAGCAATAACGAGGCGCCGAGACGATGATGCGTTCGCAAGGGGGGACATGCGTCGGCCTGATGGCGCTGGGCGTGACCCTGTCGTTTCTGTTCTCCGGGACGGCGCGCGCCCAAGATCCGTCGGACGTCCAGCCCTCCCTTACGCCCGCCGCCCAGGCCGTCGTCGACAAGATCGTCCAGATGAACAAGAAGGCGCTCGACGACTACGACACGCTCGAGTGGGACGCCGCGAAGCGGACGTTGCTCGAGGCGCTCGTCGCGGGCAAGAAGGGCGGCCTCGACGGTCACCCGGTCATGGCCCGCACCTACCTGCACCTCGGGTGCGTGTACATCACGGGCTTCAAGGATCGACAGAAGGGCGTGCAGAGCTTCGTGCGATCCATCGAGATCGATCCGACGATCAAGATCGAGCAGACGATGACGGATCCCGAGCTCGAGGCCGCGTTCGCCGAGGCGGCGAAGCGGGTCAAGCCGCGCCCCGACGCCGGCGTGCCTGCCGCGGCGCCGCCGCCGCCAGCGCCCGCCGTGCCCGCGCCGCCCAAGCCGAAGGCTCCCGTCATGGAGGATGAGTCGGCGGCGGCGCCGCCGCCGCCGAAGCGCCGCGGGCCCATCATGGAGAGCACCACGCCGCCACCCGCGCCCGGCGCCGTGTGGAGCGACCAGCCGGGCGAGCCGGACCTGCCGGCCCACATCAACGCGCTCGACTGCCCGACGCCCGACGACGTCCCGCCCGACAAGGCCGTCAGGCTGCGCTGCGCAGTCGCCGACAACCTCGGCGTCGCCAAGGTCTTCCTCATGTATCGCCTGCCCGCGAGCGAGGAGTTCGGCTCGGTCGAAATGGTGCGCACGCCCAAGGGGTGGTACCAGGGCAAGCTCCCGAAGAAGGCCGTCACGGGAAAGTCGGTGCAGCTCTACTTCGAGGGCCGGAACGCCGGCGGCAAGCCGGTGGTGTCGAACGGACGTGCCGACAGCCCCAATCTCATACTCATCAGGGAGGAGGCGGCCGCCGAGGAGGCGGAGGCGGAGGCCGCCGAGGCCTCGGGGCGCAAGCAGACCGACGACGTCGAGGAGAACCCGCTCGAGGATCGCAACGGGGCCGCGGGGCCGCGCCTCTATCTCGGCAAGGTCGACAAGTCGAAGATCGGCCTCGACACGCGCTACGGCAACCGCCGGTGGTGGATCGGCATCGGCCTCGGCTCGGGCTACGGCTACGCCAAGGGCAACGGCCTCGAGACGCGCACCGACCTGCAGTCGAAGTTCTCGGCGGGCCTCGGATGGGCCGGTCTCGGGCACCTCGCGCCCGAGGTGGGGTTCCAGGTGACCCCCGACTTCGCCCTTTCGCTCGAGGGCCGCAACCAGTGGATCCCGCAGGGCTCGAAGTACGCGAAGTTCACGGCGAGTGGCGCGCAGTCGCTCCTCGCGCGGGCCCTGTTCTACACGAAGCAGCAGCGGGTCCGGTTCTTCGGCAGCCTCATGGCCGGCGGCGGCGAGGGGTTTCGGTTCGTGCTGTACCCCGATCGCGCGAGGCCCGACTACAAGGACACCGTGCGGGGCGGGCCTTTCCTCGCGGGCGCGGGCCTAGGCCTCTACGTCGAGATGTCGCCCGGCGTCTCTTTCGTGACCGAGCTGAACGGGCTCGCCGGTTTCCCAATCTTCTCGGCCGTGGCCGATCTGAATCTCGCCCTTCAGTTCAACATCTACTAACGCCAGGCGCGTCGACCTCGACCTGGCTCGGCTCGCGCGCGCTCGCGCCTCTGCGTCCCCCTCGCCTCCGCCGGTCGCCGCAGCAAAGCTGCGTCGCCCAGCCGTTCCGAAACTACTGAAACGCGCGGAGCGCGTCGCGTGCGGAGGCGGGGCGAGCATCGGGCGAGGCCTCGACGAGCGCGGTCACGACGGCGGCCAGCGGCGGGCCGAGCTGGGCGCGGGCCGCGGGTGGCAACGCCGCGCTCACGGTCGCGCCGCGCAGCAGATCGGCGTGCGTGCGCAGCGGCCGTCCGACGGCCATCTCCCAGAGGATGGCGCCCGCGGCATATAGGTCGGTGGCCGCCGAGGGGCGCGCGCCGCGCAGCCGCTCGGGCGCGAGGTACTGCGGCGTTCCCGCCGAGCCGTCACTCGCGCGGCCGGCGTCGTCGCGCAGCTCGGCGGCGCCGAAATCGGCGAGCACGACGGTGCCCGGCGCGCGAAGCAGGAGGTTCGAGGGCTTGAGATCGCCGTGCGTGATCCCGCGCTCGTGGACGTGGGCGAGCGCCTCGAGCAGCGACGAGGTCGTCGCGCCGAGCTCGTCAGGGGGTGGCGGCGCGCCCCCGTGGCCCGCGAGGCGCGCCCGCAACGTTCCGCCCGGGACGTACTCCATGGCGAGGACGCGCGTCGTCTCGTCGACGTCGTAGATGGCCACGACGCCGGGGTGCCGGAGCGCGGCGGCCACCCGGCCCTCGGCGAAGAAGCGCCGGCGCGCCTCCGCGCGCGCCGCGCTCGCGAGCTGCGGGTGCAGGACCTTGAGCGCGACGTCGATGCCCAGCGTGTCGTCGGTCGCGAGGTAGACGGCGGCCGTCGCGCCGCGCCCGAGCTCGCGGCGCAGCCGGTAGCGCAGCGCAGCCGTGCCCTCGGGCGAGACCAGCGTCTCGGCGGCTCCAGCGGCGGCCGCCTCCGCCTCGGGCCGCAGGGCGCGCAGGTGCGCGCGCGCCTCGACGTCGTCGATGTCGTCGGCGAGCACGCGCTCCCAGCGGAGGGCGGCGTCGATGCGCAGGCCGTCCGCCTCGTCGAGCGCGGCCCAGACGCGGTTGACGTCGGCGGCGAGCTCGGCGGGCGCGGCGCGCGTCGGGTCGTCGAAGGCGTCGAGGGCGTGTCGCGCCGCCTCCCTCTGTCCCGCGGCCGCGAGGGCGCGCGCGAAGCGCAGCCGCGCGCGGGCATCGGCGGGCTCGCGGGCCACGACGGCGCGCAGCGCCGTGGCCGCGGCCATCATGTCGCCGGCGCGCTCGGCGCGCTCGGCGTCGGCCCGAGCATCGGTCTCGCGCGGCGGCCGTCCCGCCATCAGGCGACCTCGAGCGCCAGGGGCGCGTCGCCGAGCACCTCGACGAGCTCGCCGTGCAAGAGATCGCAGCCGGGGCCCACGAGGTGCCCGCCCACGCGCACGGCGCGGTCGGGCCGCCGCACGAGTCGCGCGCCGCCCGCCGCGAGCTCAAGCGCGAGGCCCCGCGCGCCGGGAAGGGCGAGCGCGAGATCGATGGGATCGTGGCCGGCCAGCACGACGAGCTCGCGATCGAGGCCGGAGAGACCGCGCAAGACGACGGTCTGGCCGTCGGGCGTCGCCTGGAAGCGAAACGAGGTCGAGGGACCGAGGCCGAGCTCGCCCTCGCCGCGCAGGGCGAACGGGCCCGCGGCGCGCGCGCCCGCGACGAGGACGCCCCCCCTCGAGCCGGCGTCCTCCACGAAGAGGCCGGCCGCGTCGGCGCCGATCACGGCGTGGTGGCGCGAGACGCCCGGGTCCCGCAGCGGGACCTCGGCGAGCGGATCGCGGCCGAGCCGTGCCGGCAC
>DATKFB010000243.1:0-3584 GCA_035544435.1 Polyangia bacterium | reverse complement strand
GTCCGTGGTTTCGCCGTCCCCGCGTACGTCCGCATCACGAGCCCGTCGTTCGCGTTCGACCTCGAGGGTGACACGGGCCGCGGGGCCCTCGTCGCGCCGCTCTCGACCGCGCTGACGTACGACGTGCTCATCGTGCCCGATGAAGGACTTGCGCCGTTGCTCGTGAGCGGCACACCCGACTCCGTCTCGAACAAGATGTCGATCCTTCCCGGCGCCGACGTCACCGGCTCGATGCGAGACGGCAACGGGCACGCCGTGGCGGGCGCGCGGATCGTCCTCGAGGCCGGCCTGCGGCCGTCGACGGTGGGAGTGAGCGCGGCCGACGGCAGCTTCGCGCTCACGACGCGCGACGGGTTCCTGGCGGCGGACATCCTGCCTCCGAGCGGCAGCGGCTTGCCCGACGCCCACGTCGCGGCGTCGCCCGGCATCGTCCTGCTCGCGGGCGCGACAAGCCTCGACCTCTCGATGTCCTGGGCGACGGTTCCGGCGGCGCCCCTCACGGTCACGGTGACGGCGCCTGGCGGCGCGAGCGCCGTGGCGGGCGCGCGCGTACGGATCGATCTCGCGGACACGCTCTCCAACGTCGGCACGCTGAGCGTGCGCGGCGTGCCCGCGGCGGACCTCCCGGCGACGGGGACGGCTCATGCCGACGGCGTGACCGACGCGCGAGGCGTCGCCCGTCTCGGGTTGCTGCCCGTGGGAACGTACCACCTCGTCGTCGCGCCCCCCGACGGCGACCCTTCCGTCGCCATCACGCCTTCGGACATCGTGCTGCCCTCTGCCGGAGCGTCTCCCCACGTCGCCCTCGCCGCGCCCGTCGCGTTCTCGGGGACGTTGCTGCCGAAGGGTCCGACGGCGGGGGCCAAGCTCACCGCGATCGATCGCGGGCCGCTCGCGGCCGCGACCTTGCCGCGCGCGACGGCGGCCGCCGACGGCTCGTACACGCTGTTGCTCGCGACTGGACGCAGCTACGAGCTGCTCGTCGAGCCGGCGCCCGGGTCGGCGCTCGGGCGCGGCGTCATCGCCGTCGTGACTCCCGACGCCACCTCGCACGTTCGCGCCGACGTCGTGCCGCCCGCGCTGGTCTGGCAAGGCAAGGTGACGGGCTCCGGCCACGCGATCGCGGGCGCGCTCGTCGAGGTGTTTTGCGCGCCACCCGCGGCGTCGTGCGTCGACGCGACACTCGCCGTCGCGCAGGGCATGACGGGCGCCGATGGGACGCTCACGCTCGCGCTGCCGAATCCGCTCCCGTCGCTGTGAAAACCCCGCGCGGCCCCTTGTCCTGCCCCGCGCGGTGATTTTATTCATAGTGAAGGAGGTGACGGACAATGGCTACGTTGATTCGCAGAGACAATCGTGATGTTTCTCGCCGCCCAGCGGCGGAGTCCGGGCTCGATCCGTTTCGGATCATGGACGCCCTGTTCGGTGGAGACGTCTTCTCGCCGTTCGACGGCGGCCCGCGCGGGTTCGCGCCCAGCTTCGAGGTCCGCGAGACCAAGGACGCATACATCTTCAAGGCCGACGTCCCGGGCATCCCCGAAAAGGACATCGAGATCCAGATGACGGGTAACGTCCTCACGATCTCGGGCCAGCGGAAGGTCGAGAACGTTCAGGAGGGGGAGAGGTTCTTCGCGCTCGAGCGTGGCTACGGTTCGTTCTCGCGCTCCTTTGCGCTGCCTGACGGCGTCGACGTCGAGCACGTCAGCGCGGAGGTCAAGGAGGGAGTCCTCACCGTCCGCGTCCCGAAGAAGCCGGAGGTGCAGCCGAGGCGCATCAGCATCGGCTCGTCCGCGCCGTCGGACCCCGCGAAGGCCTGAGCCTCGAATCGTTCGAGAAGACCCTTCCCGCGCTGGCCGGGAGTCAGCGTGGGATGGGTCTATGTTTATCGTGCAAGCGTGCCGACGCCGCGAGTGGCGCCCCGTCTCTCGTGGCTCACGATCTTCTAGAGCAATGGCCTCATGGGCGAGTTCTAGATAATCTCCCACGATGGACCCGGATCGCCTGCGAGACTTGCTCGAGTCCGTGGCTGCGCGTCGCGTGCCCGTCGAGGAGGCCGTGCGCGAGCTGCGCGAGCTGCCTTTTCGCGCGCTCGGCTTCGCGCACGCCGACACGCACCGGCACCTGCGCACGGGCTTTCCCGAGGTCGTCCTCGGCGAAGGCAAGACACCCGAGCAGATCGCCGCGATCCTCGTCGAGCTTGCCCGCGGCGGGTCGACTGTGCTCGCGACCCGCGTCTCGCCCGAGGCGGCGGAGCTCGTTCGCGCGGCCGTGCCGGAGGCCCGCCACTTCCCCGTGCCGCGCGCGCTCGTCGTCGGACCGACGCCCGCGCCCGACAAGGGCCGCGGCACGATCGCCGTCGTGACCGCGGGAACGGCCGACGTCCCGGTCGCCGAGGAGGCCGCGCTCACGGCGGAGCTGGCCGGAAATCGCGTCGAGCGGCTCTTCGACGTCGGCGTCGCCGGGCTGCACCGGCTCGTCGCGCACCGGAGCATCATCGAGCGCGCCGAGATCACGATCGTCGTCGCGGGGATGGAGGGCGCGCTGCCGAGCGTCGTGGCGGGCCTCTTCGCGCGCCCCGTGATCGCCGTGCCGACGAGCGTCGGCTACGGCGCGAGCCTGGGCGGCATCGCGGCGCTGCTCGCCATGCTGACCTCGTGCGCCGCGGGCGTGTCGGTCGTGAATATCGACAACGGGTTCGGGGCGGGCCAGCTCGCGGCGATGCTCAACCGAAAGCGCGACACGTGAGCCGCGCCCTCCAGGGCCTCCATCTGCACCTCGAGCCCACCTCCGGCATCGCGGGCGACATGGCCGTCGCGGCCCTCGTCGACGCGGGCGTTCCCGGGCAGGTCGTCACCGACGCCATCGGCGCCATGGGCGTCGAGGGTCTGCGCGCGCGCTTCGAGCGCCGCCGGCGTGGCGCGTTCGTGGGCCGGAGCTTCGTCGTGAGCTGGCCCGGCAGCGCCCGACGGAGCCCGCGGCGCGAAGACGCTCACGGGCACGGCCACGAGCACGCTCGCGATGACCATCACCCCCATCACGGCCACGGCGTCGCGACGTACGAGCACGATCACCGCGACTACGCCGAGGTCAAACGCCTCCTCGGCGGCGCGCGGCTCGACACGGACGCGCGCGCTCTCGCCTCGGACATCTTCGCACGCATCGCGCACGTCGAGGCGGCGCTCCACGGGACGCGCGTCGACCGCGTGACTTTCCACGAGGTCGGCGCCTACGATTCGATCGCCGACGTCGTGGGCGCGGCCGCGGCCATCGCTTGGCTCGCGCCCTCGTCGATCGGGTCGCTGCCGCTCGTCGTCGGCACCGGGCGCGTGCAGACGGCGCACGGCGAGCTGCCCGTACCGGCGCCGGCGACGGCCGCGCTCCTTCGTGGCGTCCCCGTGCTCGCCGAGGGGCAGGGCGAGCTCACGACGCCGACGGGCGCGGCCATCGTCGCGGCGATCGTCGACGCCTTCGGTCCACCGCCGCCGCTTTCTATCGAGGCCATCGGCTACGGGGCCGGCAGGCGCGAGCTCGCCGATCGACCGAACGTCCTGCGCGTCCTCGTCGGCCGGCGCGTCGGCCGCGCC
>DATKFB010000242.1:0-4083 GCA_035544435.1 Polyangia bacterium | reverse complement strand
GCGCGCCGGTGACGCCGTCTCCGCGGGCCTCGTGTGGCTCGGGACGCTGGTCGCGGCCGGTCCGCGCGCTTTCCTGATGATCAATGTCGCCCTTTCGGCGGCATGGGCGCTCACGGCGTGGCGGCTCGGCCGCACGCGCGCCGGACGGGAAGGAACGGACCCAACGCGGTAGTTCCGACATCGCCGATTGGGGAGTGACATGATGCGCTCGCGGCGAGCGCCGCCTTGGCGTGGTCCTTGCTCGCTCTTCCCCTGGGAGGTCACCATGTTTCGTTCGGGTAAAAGCACCTTACTCATGATCCTCGGGCTGGCGATCGTCATCGTCGGCTTCAGCGCCAGCGCGTACAACCGGCTCGTCAAGCTCGATCAGGCCGTTCAGGCGCAGTGGGCCCAGGTTGAGAACGTCTACCAGCGCCGCGCCGACCTCGTGCCCAACCTGGTCGAGACGGTGAAGGGCGCGGCCAAGTTCGAGAAGGACACACTGACGGCCGTGACCGAGGCGCGCGCGCGCGTCGGCGCCGTTGCCGCCGGCGGCGCCGCGCCCTCCGATCCGGCGGCCGTCGCCAAGTTCCAGCAGGCGCAGGATCAGCTCTCCTCGGCGCTGTCCCGGCTTCTCGTCGTCGTCGAGCGCTATCCGGAGCTCAAGGCCACGGCCAACTTCCGCGATCTCCAGGTCCAGCTCGAGGGGGCCGAGAACCGCATCGCCGTCGAGCGCATGCGGTACAACGAGACCGCGCAGGCGTTCAACAGCGCGCGCGACACCTTCCCGACTGCCCTCGTCGCCGGTCTGTTCGGAAAGCGCTTCGTCGAGAAGACCTACTTCAAGGCCCAGGGCGGCGCCGAGACCGCGCCGCAGGTCCACTTCTGAGCGAGGGCGTCGAGGTCAGAATGCGCGCTCCCGCCTCAGCCGTCGCGGCCGTGGTCCTCCTGGCCCTGGCGCCGACGCCGCACGCCATGGCGGAGACGCCGATCCCGGCACCTCCGACGTCGTTCCTGACGGACCACGCGAGCTTCCTCTCGCCGGACGCCGCCGCGCGCGTCTCCGATCGCCTGGCCCGTTACGAACGGGCGAGCGGACACCAGGTCATCGTCTACGTCGATCACACGACGGGCGGCGTCCCCATCGAGGACTGGGCGGCGCGCGCCTTTCAGAAATGGCGCGTGGGACGCCGCGGCCTCGACGACGGCGCCGCTCTCTTCGTCTTCGCCGACGATCGACGGGTTCGCATCGAGGTCGGCTACGGGCTCGAGGCGCGCGTGCCCGACGCGCTCGCCGGACGCATCATCAACGACGCCATCGTCCCGCGGCTGCGCGCGGGGGACAAGGAAGGCGCCGTCACGGCCGGCGTGGAGGGCCTCTTGGCCGCCATAGGTGGCGCCGGGGGCTCCGAGCAACTGGGACCGCTGCCGGTTCCCGTGCCGCTCTGGCTCTGGGTGCTGGGAGGGATCGTGCTCGTGCTCGTGCTCGGCGGGCTCGTCACGCACCCCGCCCTCGCCGCCTGGCTGCTCATCAACATCGGCTCCAACCGACGCGGTGGTGGCTGGGGGGGCGGCGGCTTCTCCGGCGGCGGGTTCTCGGGCGGTGGCTTCTCCGGCGGCGGCGGCCGCTCGGGAGGCGGGGGAGCGTCCGGCTCGTGGTGAGCGGCAACGTTCATGGCGTCGAGGTCGCGGCGGTGGAGGCGGCGATCCGCGCCGCCGAGCAGCGCACGTCCGGTGAGATTCGCGTGGCCGTGGCGCGGTTCTATTTTTGGGGCGACGTGAGCCGCGCGGCCCGGCACGCCTTCGCGCGGCTGCGCATGGCGCGCACGCGGCATCGCAACGGCGTGCTGGTCTTCGTGGCGCCACGGCGTCGCCAGATCGCCATCGTCGCGGACGTCGGCCTCGACGAACGCGTGGGCGCCGCGTTCTGGCGCGATGTGGTCGAGAGCATGACCGCCCGGGCAAAACGAGGCGAGCTAACCGGCGGGCTCGTCGAGGGCATCGCGAACATCGGCGGCGTGCTCGCGACCGCGTGTCCCGCCGAACCGAACGTCGACGCGAACGAGCTGCCCAACACCGTCGCCGTCGTGGGCCAGGAGCCGAAGCCCCGCTGAGACACCGCCGCCCTCGGCTATTCGGATCTCGGGCCGGCCGGGGAACGAGCGCCCGTCGTCGGTGCCCGCGTCCGCCGAGAGGAGCGCGACCGCGTCTCAGGCGGACCAACGCTGGATCGCAGCATTCAGGTCCTCGGCCCTCTGCGGGAGCCGCGCAGCCGTCGCGGCCCCGGCGAGCGGCATCGTGAAAAGGTCGCGTTGGCGGCGCCTGAGCTTGACCACGACCCAGAGCCAGAGCAGACCCGCGACGGCGTTCGCCATGGCATACCCGAAGAGCGTGAAGCCGAGCTGCGCGCCCACGGCGACGAGACCGGCGGACGCGAGATCGCCGAGTCGCACAGAGACGGTGTCGATCGCGGATTTGGCCTTGTACTTCGCGTCTCGGGACGTCGGCAGGAACAACGCCTGCTGGACCGTGTTCTGGAGAGAGTAGTCCGTGCTGTTCTCGACGACCTTGACCGTCGCGACGAGCGCGAGCACGGGCACGAACGCCGCCGCGCCGTAGCCGAAGACGGCGAGCGCGGGCATGAAGAGCAACGCGCCACCGACACCCACCGTCTTGAAGACGCGGGACACGACGAGGATCTGAACCGCGGCGGCGAGCACGCTCACGTAGGTCTGCAGATCGCCGTAGAACGCGCCAATGAAATGACGCCGAGCGCCCAGAGCGAGCGTGTGCGCCTTGGCGTTCACGAACTGCGCCAGCATGAAGTCGCCCGTGGTGTTGATGAGGTTGAGGATGAGGACGGAGGCCGCGATGAGGAGCAGGTACCTGTCGTGCATGACCAGCCCGAAGCCGCCCCGGACGTCGCGCTCTTTGGCGACCTCGCCGGGTCGGCGGGCCCGATGACTGCTCCCCACGCCGTGGGTGGCGTGCGTGAGCAGCGCGCAGCAGGCGAGGAGCAAGGCCGCGAGGAGCATCAGGTGGAGCGGATGCCCGTCGATGGTGCGCGCCGCGACCTGGGCGCCCGCGATGCCGCCGATGGTTCCGCCGGCGGCCACCATGGGGAACAAGCGCTTGCCCTCGTCCTTGGTCATCACGTCGTTGGCCAGCGACCAGAACTGCGCGATCGAGAGCGTCGCGAACATCCCCAGCCACACGAAGAACGCAAATCCCACTGACACGCCCGCCTCACCCAGGGCGAAGAACCCGAGCAGGCACAGCGCGAAGAAGCCCATGATCCACGTCACGAGGCGCGCGGGCTCGAACCGATTGGCGAGCACCGAATAAACCGGAACCAGGAGCACGAGCAGGACCGCCTGCACGCCGCGCGCGTAGCTGCGCGACACCGCGCCGCCGGTGAGCAGGATGAGCGGCTCGCGGACGATCTTCAGGATGTAATACGCGGCGAGCAGCATGAACAGGTTGGCAAAGAAGAGCAGCACGAGGTGCCACTCCCCATCGTGAACGTCGGCCCCGATGAGCCGTTCGATGGCGCGACCCGCCCTCTGCATTGCCCCGCGCATTCAACGGAATACATGAGCAAGGACCGAACCAACGACGGCGACGTGGGTCCGCGGGCATCCGCGGACCCACACGCAGACTCTGCGCCCGCGCGCAATCGCCACGCATTTCTTGCGTACGCGCCGCGCGGCGCTTGACCGAAAACGGCCGTGCTTACATCGCAATCACGACGATTTTCGTCAAAGGAAGAGGTCCAAATGATCGGCTCGCAATCGGCCCGCGACCCCAGACGCTTGGTGACTCTGCTCGTGCCCGCGCTCGGCCTGCTCGCCGCTTGCGGCGGCGGGAACACCTCGGGGAGCACCCTCAACGCCTGCCGTCCGCTCACAGCGACCGCGCCGCAGCGTCCCGCGGGATGGACCGGTTCCGTGTTCACGATCGTCATGGAGAATCAGAGCCGCGGCGCGGTCATCGGCAACATGACGCAAGCCCCTTACATCAACAGCCTCGCCGCGAAGTACGCCGTCGCGAACGGCTACCACGACTCCTACGTCCATCCGAGCGAGCCGAACTACATCTGGATGG
>DATKFB010000241.1:0-8311 GCA_035544435.1 Polyangia bacterium | reverse complement strand
CACAATCCATGTTCAAATAAAATATTAATGTGACTATTTACATGGGAACACTTCTTGCTATACCTGAAACGGAAAAGGCTCAGATTTCGCGGCCCTGCGCGAAATCTGAGCCTCACTTCACGGGGAACTTCGGGCTAGGGGACCTCGAAGGCGTTCGGCAGGTAAACGACGCCGGGCTCGAGGCGCCCCTCGGGGTCGAAGGTCACGGCGACGACGTCGAAGCGAAAGCCCGAGGCCACTGGGGCCAGGGCCTCGAGATAGAGCCGCGCCGCGCGAATGACGCGCGCTTGCTTTGGGGCGTGATCGACTCGCGCGGATGTCCCTGCTGGTCCCCCGTGCGGGAGCGGACCTCCACGAGGACGCAGGTGCCTCGGTCGTCGGCGACGATGTCGAGCTCTCCCTCGGGGCGGCGCCGGTTGCGCGCCACGATCCGGAGGCCGGCCCCCGCGAGGCGGTCGGCGGCGAGATCCTCGGCGCGACGGCCGCTGCCTGGACGCGAGGCGAAGCGCTCCGACGACGACGGAGACATCCCGACCGGCCACGCGGCGGCGCTACGAAGCGGGCGTCGTCACCGCGGGCGCCGCGGGCGCCGCGGCGGCCGGGGCGGAAGTCGACGGGGCGGCCTCCTCGGCCGGGCCCTTCTCGCCCTTGATGCGGGCGGCCTTGCCCTGCAGATCGCGCAGGTAATTGAGGCGCGCGCGCCGGACGTGCCCCTTGGTCACGATCTCGATCTTCTCGATGCGCGACGTGTGCAGCGGGAAGATGCGCTCGACGCCCACGCCGTAGGAGATCTTGCGCACCGTGAAGGTGGCGCGCGAGCCGCCGCGGTGCTGTCCGATGACGACGCCCTCGAAGACCTGCACGCGCTCTTTGTCGCCTTCCTTAATCAGCGTGTGAACGCGAACGCTGTCGCCCGAACGAAAGTCCGGGATGCCTTTGCGCTTGTTGGCGCTCTCGATCTCACGCAGGAGGATGTGCTGGCTCATCGCAAAACCTTCTTCCCGAAAGGGCCGTTATAACTAGTCGCACTGGCGGCTCGAGTCAAGTGCGCGGGCGGCTCACGCAGCGCGGCGTGGGCCCGCTCACTCCTCGCCGTCGGCATCCCCCAGGTCCCCGAGCAAGCGGCGCTCCTCGGGCGACAATGGCACGGCGGCGATGAGATCGGGGCGGCGCGCGCACGTTCGAAGCAGCGCCTCACGCCGTCGCCAGCGCGCCACCTCGGCGTGATCGCCCGACGAGAGGATCTCGGGGACGGCCTGGCCGTTCCAGACCGGCGGGCGCGTCCATTGCGGGTACTCGAGGCGGCCGGCCGAGTGCGACTCGTCGTGGGTCGACTGGCCGCACCCGAGCACGCCGGGCACGAGCCGCGCGACCGCCTCGACGACGACCGCCGCGGCGAGCTCGCCGCCCGCGAGCACGAAGTCTCCGACGCTGAGCTGCTCGTGGCAGAGGTGGGCGCCCACGCGCTCGTCGACGCCTTCGTAGCGCCCGCACACGAGCGTCAGACGCGGCAGCTTCGCGAGAGAGCGCGCGCGGCGCTGATCGAACGGCCGGCCGGCGGGCGTGAGCAGGATCCGGTGCGACGGCCCGCGCGCCGCCTCGAGGGCCTCTACGGCGGCGGCGATCGGCTCGACGCGCATGATCATGCCCGGACCGCCGCCGTAGGGCGTGTCGTCGACCTGCCGGTGCCGCCCGGGCGCAAAGTCGCGTGGGCTCGTGCGGTGAGCTTTGACGAGGCCGGCGGCGATGGCCTTCCCGAGCAGCGTCGCGCCCAGAAACCCGTCTAAGATCTCCGGGAAGAGCGTCACGAGCTCGAACTCGATCGCGGGTCGCGCGTCAGTCATGGCCGTCCCAAGACACGACGATCTTGCGGCCGGGCGCGTCCATCGTCACGACGAATCGGGGCAGCAGCGGGATGAGCTCCTCGGCGCCCTCGCGCGCGATGACCATGACGTCCTGCGCGCCGTTCCAGAAGGTCGACGTGACGACGCCGAGGGCGCGCCCGCTCTCGTGAACGACCTCGCACCCGATGACGTCGTCGACGTAAAACTCGCCCGGCCCGAGCGGAGGCAGCTGGGAGCGCCGCGCGCGCACCTCCGCGAGCGTGAGCGCGGCCGCCGCCTCGCGCGTGTCGATACCCGCGAGGCGCGCGAGGGCACCGTCGGGCGTGGGGCGCAGCGCGACGATCGCGTGCGGCGTCGTCACGCCGTCGCGTACGAGCAGGATCTCGCGCAAGCCCTCGAACGAGCGTCCCTGCTCGTTGTGGGGGCGCAGCCAGACCTCGCCGTGCACGCCGTGCGGCTTGCCGACGACGCCCAAGACGACCGTCTCGGGGTCGTAGACCTTACTCAAGTATCTCGAGGACGACGCGGCGACCGCTCTTGGCCGAGGCGGCCGAGAGGATCGTGCGCAAGGCCTTCGCCGTGCGGCCCTGCTTGCCGATGACCTTGCCGAGGTCCTCTTCGGCGACCTTGAGCTCGAAGACGAGGGCGTCGGGCTCCTCGATCTCCTCGACCTCGACCTGCTCGGGGTGATCGACGAGACCGCGCGCGAGATAATCGACGAGATCGCGGAGGGACGAGTCCCACACGCTCGAGGAGTCGTCCCGGCCGCGGCCCTTCTCGACGGCGTCGCTCATGGGAGAGGCGAGCTAGGCGACGGCCTTGGTCTCGGCGGCCGCGCGCTTCTGGCGGCGCAAGAGCTCGCCGACGGTCTGGCTCGGCTGGGCGCCAACGGAGAGCCAGTGCGTGAGGCGCTGCTCGTCGACGCGGAATTCGATGGGCTCGCGCAGCGGATCGTACACGCCGAGCTGCTCGATGAAGCGGCCGTCGCGCGGGCTGCGGTGGTCCGCGGCCACGATGCGATAGAAGGGCACCTTCTTGGTGCCGGCTCGGGTCAGTCTGATCGTCACGGACATAGTGTTTCCCTCGAAAAACGAGTCGCGAAAGCTACCTGCCCCCCGCCGGACTGTCAAGGAGCATGGTCTTTCGTCCCTTTGGTTGCCTTGGGTCGGACGTCTGGCTCGGTCTTCCGTGCCGGTCGGCCCGTCTGACATGATGCCGCCGATGCTCTCGCCCCGCCCCGCCATCGCCGTCGGTGCCGCTCTCCTCGCGACGACGCTCGCGTCCGCCCACGGCAGCGACGCCTCGACGCCTGCGGCCGAGCGCCGCTTCACCTTCTTCTATTCGGCGGAGGTCCACGGAATTCTCGAGCCGTGCGGATGCACGAGCGATCCGCTCGGAGACGTCGCGCGCTACGCCTCCGTGATCAGGGCCGCGCGCCAGGCGGGCGAGGTCCTCCTCGTCGACGCGGGCGGCCTGTCGTTCCCGGAGGGCGGCGCCGCGCCGCGCGAGCGGGCGGGCAACGAACTGCGCGCGCGCTTCCTCGCGAGCGAGCTCGGCAAGCTTGGCCTGCGGGCCGTGGGCCTGGCCGACACTGATGTGGCGGCGGGCCCGTCGGCGGTCCTGCCCGCTCGGCTCGCCACGAACCTCGCGCCGATGCCCGGCCTCGCGCCCGCGCCTTCAGTGCTGCAAGCGGTGAACGGCGTGCGCGTGGGCGTCCTCGGCGTCGTCGATCCGGCGGTCGCCGCCGCGGCGGGCACGAAGGCCCAGGATCCCGTGGCGGCGGCGCGACGCGAAGCGGACCGCCTGCGCAAGGCGGGCGCCGAGATCGTCATCGCGCTCGCGCCCGTCGACCGGCCCGTGGCGCGGCGGCTCGCGCGCGAGGCCGCCGTCGACTTCGTCGTCCTCGGTCGGCAGGGGGGCGCGGGCGCGCCGCGCGCCGACGCCGTGGGGCACGCCTTCATCCTCGCGCCCGCCGACGAGCTGCAGAGGCTCGGCCGCGTCGACATCGTGCTGCGCGCCGGTGGCCCGGTCATCGACGCCGGCGGCGCCGAGGTCACGGCGTTGCGCGCGGCCGAGCTCGCGCGCGACCTCGCGCGCCTCGACAGCGAGCTCGCGTCGTGGGCGCACGCGGGCGCAGAAACGGCTGCCGACCCGGCCTTCGTCGCCGCGAAGCGGAAGGAGCGCGAGGCGCTCGCGGCCGAGCGCGCCTCGCTCGGCGCGAAGCCCTGGGCCCCGCCCGCCGCGGGCTCGTACTTCACGAACCGACTCATCGCCTTGCGGCGCAGCCTGCCGCGCGATCCGGCCATCGCCGCAGCGATGCGCGCGCTCGACGCTCGGATCGGGCAAGTCAACCTGCGCGCGGCTGCGCCGCCCCCGCCCGCCGAGCCGGGGCGGTCGTCGTACGTCGGCATGGAAAAGTGCGCGTCCTGCCACAAGCAGGCGGTGGCGCTGTGGCGCACGACCGTCCACGCCCACGCCTGGAAGACGCTCGTCGACGGCGGCAAGCAGGCCGACTACAAGTGCGTCGGCTGCCACGTCACCGGCTACGGCGAGATCGGCGGCTCGAGCCTGGGCTACACGCGCCGGCTCGAGAGCGTCCAGTGCGAGACCTGTCACGGGCCCGGCTCGGCGCACGTCGCCGGCAAGGGCCTCGAGGAGCCGCCCGCCATCCGCCGCGACACGCCCGCCTCCGTCTGCACGGGCTGCCACAACGAGCACCACTCCGACACATTCCAATACGCGGCCTACCTGCGCGACGTCCTCGGACCGGGCCACGCCGCCTCGGCGCGCGCCCGCCTCGGCGACGGACCCACAGGCCACGCCCTGCGCAGCGCGGCCCTCGCCAAAGCCAAAACAGCCGGCGCGCAGACGCTCGAAAAGCTGTAGCCGCCGCAGATGCGAGCGGGCGTCAGACGCCGACGGGCGCGGCGCCCGTGAGGAGCGTGTCGAGCAGCGCCGGCTCGATGTTCCCGCCGCTCACGACCACGACCGTGCGGCGGCCCCGAATGGCCGAGGCGTCGTCAAGCAAGGCGGCGAGCGCGGGCGCAGCCGAGGCCTCGCACACGACGCCGAGTGTGCGGTAGGCGTAGACGATCGCGTGGCGGATCGCGAGCTCGCTGCACAGCGCGATCTCGGGGAAGTAGTCGCGCGCCATGCGAAACGTCCGCTCCGAGACCGCGCCCTCGAGGCCCTCGGCGAGCGTGTGACCGCCCGCGTAGATCGTGTACGCCCGGCCCTCGTCGAGCGACAGGCGCATCGCGCAGTTCACCTCGGGCGAGGCGCCGAGCAGCTTGATGCCGCGCGGGACGACCTCGACGCCGATGCCGCCCGCGAGCCCACCGCCGCCCACGGGGACGACGATGGCCTGCACGTCGGGCAGCTGCGCGAGGATTTCGCGCGCGAGCACGCCGCCGTTGCCGGCGATGACGTGATCGTCGTCGAAGGCCGACACGAAGACGACGTCTTCGCCCTCGGCGGCCCGGCGGCGCGCGGCGGCCTCGGCCTCGTCGTACGTCGCGCCCGCGACCTCGACCTTGGCGCCCAGCGCCGCGATGCCGGCGCGCTTGACCTCGGGCGTTTGAGCCGAGACGAGCACGGTCGCGTCGATGCCGAACGCCTGCGCAGCGAGCGCGATGCCGAGGCCGTGATTGCCCGCCGAGGCGGCCACGACGCGCTTGGGCGGAGCGCCGCCCGCCTCGATGGCGAGGGCCGCGAGCCGCGCCGCCGCGCCGCGCAGCTTGAAAGAGCCGGTGCGCTGCAGGTTCTCGAGCTTGAGCCAGACGTCGGCGCCCGTGCGGCGGCCCAGCGCGGGCGCGGGCACGAGCGGCGTGACGCGCGTGAGGCGGCGGACGCGCTCGGCCACGACGCCGCCCGTCACCTCGCGCCAGATGTCCGGATCGAACGCCCGCTCCATGCCCGGCGAACGTACCATGTCACGGAGCACGTCCACGGCACACGTCCACGGCGCACGTCCACGGCGCACGTCGACGTTCGGCCCTGGGCGCGGTAAACGATCGTCATGTCCGTCGTGCCGGTCGCGAACCTGGACCGCCTCGTGCGCGGCGGCCACGTCGCGGCGGCCGACGCCGCGCGCACCCAGCATCTGTGGGACGAGATTCGTCGGCTCAAGCGCGACAAGAAGGCCTTCGTGCCCGCGCACAACTACCAGGTGCCCGAGGTGCAGGCCATCGCCGACACCGTGGGCGACAGCTTCGAGCTCGCCGTGCGCGCCCGCGATCTCGACGCGCGCCTCGTCGTGTTCTGCGGCGTGCGCTTCATGGCCGAGGGTTGTTATACGCTCGCGCCCGAACGGCCCGTGTACCTGCCGAACTTGCGCGCCCTGTGCTCGCTCGCCGAGGCGGAGGCCGACGACGTCGCCGAGCGCCAGGAGTTCCTGCGCGCCGCGGGCCGCCGCTTCGCGACCATGACGTACGTCAACACCTACGCCGACGTCAAAGCGCTCTCGGACAGCTGCTGCACGAGCTCGAACGCCGCGCGCATCGCCGATAAGCTGGGCCTGCCCGACATCCTCTTCGTGCCCGACCAGAACCTCGCCTACCAGGTCGCGGTCAAGACGCGCCGCATGTACCTGCCGCCGCCCGAGCCGGACAAGTTCCACCCGAAGGAGTACGCGGAGATGATCGAGCCGTACATCCGAGAGGGGGAGCGCCAGGGCCTGCGCGGCAACGTCTTCGCGTGGGAGGGCGCGTGCCACGTCCACCACCAAATGACGGTTGAGGACGTCGCAAAGATCCGGCGCGACGATCCGGGCGCGGTCGTCATCGTGCACGGCGAAGTCCGGCCCGAGCTGCAGCGCCTCGCCGACGAGGTCCTCTCGACGTCGCAGATGGCGAAGTACGTCGACGCCCATCCCGACAAGAACCGCTACGCGATCCTCACCGAGTGCGGCCTCGTCGTGCGCCTCGAGCTCGACCACCCCGACAAGCAGTTCTACAAACCGTGCCGGCTCTGCCACTACATGAAGGCGATCGATCTCGAGAACGTCTACACGACGTTACGCGACGAGCCGCCCGACCAGCGCATCACAGTTCCCGAAGACGTGCGGGTCGGCGCGGCGCGCGCCATGTTGCGCATGATCGAGCTCGGCGCCTGACGCGCGGCGCGCGCACCTCAGGTCGTCGAGGTCGTCGAGGTCGGCGCGCAGCCCGCCGGCGGGTCCTCGCAATCACAGCTCCGACAGCCGCCAGGCCCCGTGCGCGAGCCGAAGGGGCAGCTCTTGCAAAAGACGTTCGGCGGCGCGCACGTCGCCGCCGCGCGGCAGGTGCATGTCTGACAGCCCTTGGCATCGAGCTCGTACCCATCGCTGCAGACGTTGCAGGTGACCGCGGGGCAGCTCAAGCCCGTGGTCCCCGCTGGGCAGCTCGCGGGCGGATTGCACGTGCACGTGGGGCAGCCGGCCGGGTCCGGGACGCTGCCGTTTGGACAAGCGGAGGCGGCACAAGTCAGCGCCGGACATTTCGTGCTGCACGAGGGCGCATGCCACGCACACTTGCCATCGGTGCCTCGCGTGCAAGCAGCTGGGATGATCGTCCCGGTCGGGCAGTACGGCTGCGCGTATGGGGGCGGCCCGCCGCACTCGGTCGGCGTGCACGCCGGCGGCGGCTTGCACTGACACGTCGGGCACCCGTTGGCGTCGACGACGTTGCCGTACTGACAGAAGATGTCGCAGACCGGGCCGCACATGACGCCCGTCCCTCCGGCGCCGCCCTGACCGCCAACGCCGGCAGCGCCCGTTCCGGCGCCGCCTGTCATTCCTCCACTGCCACCACTGCCACCGCTGCCGCCCGTGCCCCGGGTACCAGCGGCGCCCGTCGTGCCGGCCGCGCCCGTCGCGCCCGCGCTGCCGGTCATGCCGGCGACGCCTGACGTTCCGGCTGCGCCGGCCGCGCCCATCGTTCCGGCGCTGCCGGTCACGCCGGCGCCGCCGGTCTCGTGACCCGCCGCGCCCGTCGACCCGACGCTGCCGGCGCCGCCGCCGTCAGGCATCAACGTGATCGAGCCGCAGCCCACGGCGAGAGCCACGAGAGCTAACGTCGAGAGCGAGCGCGCGCGCCAGGGCCGCGCGCTCATTACGTAGACACCGGCGTGCAGGTACACGTCGGACAACCGCTCGGCGGCACAGCGCTTTGGGGCTGGGCGCCCTGACTCACCGGGCACGCGATAGCCGGGCAGACGTAGGCCGGACACGGGACGCAGGTGGGAGCGTGCCACGCGCACGTGCCGCTCGTGTCCCGCGTGCACGCCGCGGGATTGACCTCGCCGCTCGGACAGCTCGGGTACGCATAGGGCGGCGCGGGCCCGCACTCGGTCGCCGTGCAGGCCGGTGGAGGATTGCACGCGCACTCCGGACAGCCGTTGTTCGGATCGGTCATGAAGCCGTACTTGCAGGCGAGGTTGCAGGTGGCGCCGCCGCAGCCACCGGCTCCGCCCGTCCCGGCGCCCCCGCC
>DATKFB010000240.1:0-4843 GCA_035544435.1 Polyangia bacterium | reverse complement strand
CGCCGCCAAGCCGGGAATCTTGCCCGGGGCCCGCTCGGGTGCGCTCGCCATGCCGAGATCCGTCAACATCTGCAGACCGTTGGGGATGGAATCGTGCCTGAACTCGAGCGTCGTGCTGAGCACGAGGATCTTGAACGGACCGCTGCGAAGGCTGCCGGTCATCCCCGCGGCCGCGCCACCCGCCATGCCGCCGGCGCCCGCGGTTCCAGTCACGCCCGCGGTACCAGAACCACCGGCACTGCCTGCCGCGCCGCCCGCCCCGGTTTGACCCGCCGCGCCGTTCGTCCCCGAGGAGCCGCTCTCGCTTCCAGCCGTCCCAGTCGATCCCGCGGTTCCCTGCGAGCCGCTGCCGGCGGTCCCGCTTCCGGTCGAGCCCGCAGTACCTTGCGTGCTCGTCGAACCGGCCGTCCCAGCGGAGCCTTGGACTGGGGCGCCGTTGGCGCAAGCGGCCAACGCCAGGGCCAAAGCGGGAGACAAGAGCGACAGTCCGCCGAATTTCTTCATACCTCTAATCCTCCGTTTGGTACTGGGTCTACTCAAAGAGCCGCAATGGAGCGGCGCCGCGATCAGAAAGAGACATTACAATCGATGTCCAGAAGATGGAAGCTTCGCCGCCGCCAACGAGAGCCAGCGCGACGGATCTCCCACGCGGAGTGCTCACCAGCACCCTGCGGAGAACGACGTTCGGGACCATCATGAGCAGGCGAAATCATCCGAAAAAGCTCGATTTGCTGCACTTCGACGCGTGCCGTTGCCTTACAACTTACCACGTTCGGACGGAGTTTCCAGCCGTGCTAGGGATAGGGAAGGCGGCCGAAAAATTGTCAAAGATTCGACCCCATCGCAATTTTGCGATCGGCCGCTGACTATCCGACCGACGTACCAGCCGACGCCCCGACCGAGCGAAGCGCCGGATAGAGCGCGCGGAACCGGGCGTAAGGCTGCGCGTAGGCTTCGTGACGCGCGTGATCGGGCGGCTCGGGCGGGAGGCGCTTGAGCGTCGCCGCGCACGCCGCCGCGAGATCCGGGAACGCGCCGACGCCCACGGCCGCGAGCAGGGCGGCGCCGTAGGCCGGCCCTTCCTCCCGATTGACGCGAACGACGGGCAAGCCGTAGACGTCGGCCTGCAGGTGACGGATGAAGGGGCTCTTCGCGCCCCCGCCCGTCACGAGCACGCGGTCGAGAGCCGGCGACAGGCCGCGCAGGATCTCGAGGCTGTCGCGCAGGCCGAAGCAAATTCCCTCGGCGACGGCGCGCGCGAGGTGCGCGCGACCATGCGCGAGGGACAGACCCACGAAGGCGCCGCGCGCCGCCGCGTCGCGGTGCGGCGTTCGCTCGCCCTGGAGATAGGGCAGGAACGTGAGCCCGAGAGCGCCGGCAGGGATGCGCGCCGCCTCGCGATTGAGCTCGAGCTCTGCATCCTTGCGTCGCGCCAGATCGCGCGCGAGCTCGCGCGTGAACCACGCGAAGGCTCCCCCCGCCGTGAGCATGACGCCCATGAGGTACCAGGTGTCTGGCACGACGTGGCAGAAGGTGTGCGCGCGCATCGCGGGGTCGACGCGTGGCTGCGACGTCGGCGTTAGCACGGTGCCCGAGGTGCCCCAGCTCGCGACGGCTTCGCCGGGCGAGACCAGTCCGACGCCGACGGCGCCGCAGGCGTTGTCGGCGCCGCCGCCGACGACGGGCGTGCCCATGACGAGCCCCGTGAGCTTGGCGGCCTCTCGGCTCACGGTGCCGAGCACGTCCGTGCTCGCCCCGAGCTCGGGCAGGAGGCTCATGTCGAGGTCGAGCGCCTTCATGAGCGGCTCGCTCCAGCGCCGGTTCGCCGTGTCGTACATCAGCGTCGCCGAGGCGTCGGAGGGCTCGCTCGCGAGCACCCCGGTTAAACGATACCGGACGTAGTCCTTGGCGAGCACGACCTTGGCGAGCCGCTCCCAGGCCGCCGGCTCGTGGTTGCGCAGCCACAGCACCTTGGGCAACGTGAAGCCCTCGAGCGCGGGATTCGCCACCCAGCGCGCGAGCTGCTCCTCGCCGACACGCGTTTGGATCTCCTGGCACTCCTTGGTCGTGCGTCCATCGCACCAGAGCAGTGCCGGACGGATGACGGCGTTCTTGCCGTCGAGGAACACCGATGAGTGCATTTGACCGGACAATCCGACGGAGGCGACGCGCGCCGCGGGGACCTTCGCGACGCGCAACACCTTTTTGATGGCGCCCACCGTCGAGCTCCACCAGTCCTGGGGCTTCTGCTCGGCCCACCCCGGGTGCGGCGTGGCGAGCGGATGGGGCTGCGACGCGGCGCCCTTGATGCGCCCCTTCTCGTCGACGAGCGTCGCCTTGACGGCGCTCGTCCCGACGTCGATTCCCAGAAAAACTCTCAAAGGCAGGCTCCGAGGGCGCGAACTCTCATCGTCGGGCTCCGTGCGCGAAGGACGTGTCAGCAAAACCTATCAAGCGAAGGACGTATCACAGGCGCGCCGGCGAAGCGACCGGCCGCGCCTCCCGGCCGAAGGAACGCAAAATACCCCCTTGACGCGTCGTCGGCTGTTACCGTTAACATCACTCGGGAGAGCTCAGGCTGGCGTGGGGCCTCGAACGGCCGGCCGCCGCCGGGACGATCCGCGACGTACGAAGTAACTGATGGCTAGACGGCGTCATCGGGCCGCTTTCTCCCAGGATGGTCCTGGCGGCGAGGCGCACGTCGCATCGGACGAAGAGATTTGTCGCCGCCTCGAGTCCGGCAACACGGGGGCCGCCGAAGTCGTCTACGAGCGCGTCGCGACCGTCGTCGACGCCGTGTTGTTCCGTCTGCTCGGCCCCAACGACCACGAGCGCGAGGACCTGGCGCAACAAGCCATGGAACGCATCATCGGCACGATCGTCTCGGGCCGCTACATGCGCGACTGCAGCTTGAGCTCCTGGGCCACGCTCATCACCCAGCACCTCGCGATCGACACCATGCGATCCCGCACGCGCGATCGGAGGGTCTTCGATCGCCACGTCGGCACCCAGACGGTCGAGCTCGTCCCCGACGGCAACCGCTCGACCGAACAGATCGTGGAGACGCAGCGGCGCGCGAACCGCCTCATCAGGGTGCTGTCCTCGATCTCGAGCACGCACGCCGAGGCGGTCGTGCTGCACGACCTGCTCGGTCACGACCTCGCGGAGATCGCGCGCCTCACGGGCGTCTCGGTCGCGGCGGCGCAGTCGCGGCTCGTTCGGGGCCGCCGCAAGGCCCTGCGCCTGCTGACGGTGGCGGAGCGACGCGCTCGCAAGTCGTGAATCAGAGCGTGCAGTCGACCTGGAATTCGGCGATTTGCCACCAGATCCCGCCGCGGTTCGTCGCGGTCTGGTTGACCCGAACCGCGCGCACCGACCGCTGACTGAAGCTGATGACCGTCGTGCCGGTGGTGCCGTTGCCCGTCGCGATGGCGGTGGTTCCGAACGTCGTGCCGTCCGTGGATGCATATACGGCGTACGAGCCCGGATAATCGCCCGGATAGATCTCGTTGTTGAGGGTGATCTTCGTGAGCTTGACCGTACCGCCGAAATTGACGGCGTAGTAGTCGGTATTGAGCTGGCCTCTGTTCGTCGCCCACCGGGTCGTGAGATCGCCGTCGATGCCGTTGGAGGGCGGGCCGCCGCCGCCGCTGGCGGCACCGGTCGAAGCCGTCGCGGTCCATTGGCTGCGATCGCAGTAGTTGATCGCGCCTGTCCCCGCGGCACCTCCGGCGCCGGCCGCGCCTGCCGCGCCACCTTGGCCCCCTGCTCCGCCCGCCACTCCGGTCATGCCAGCGGTCCCCGTGGTGCCCGCCGCCCCTGCAGTGCCCGCCATCCCTGCAGTGCCCGCCATCCCCGCCGTCCCCGCGCCCCCAATGCCGGCGACGCCCATCCCACCCGAGCCCGCGGCGGCGCCCGCGGTGCCCGCGCCCGGTCCGGTGCCGGCCTGCCCAGTCATGCCCCCGGCGCCCGCGAGACCTGAACCGGCCGCGCCGGACATGTCGCCCGCCGTGCCGGAACCGCCTTGACCGGCGAGACCCGCCACCCCGTCACCCGCCGTTCCCGTGAGGCCGGCCGATCCAGAATTGCCGGCCTCGCTGCCGGCGGAGCCGGACGTGAGGTTCGAGCGGAAGCTTTCCGGCGAGCCGCACCCAGCCGCCGAGAAGCGAAGGAACGCACCGAGCAGGAGCAACGTGAGTAGCCCCGACCCTCCAGTCACCTTGGGCGCCATGGACCTTAGGACGCGCAAGCCCTTAGCATCGAGGCAATGGGAAAGTTACTTGAGGACCATGAATTCATTAGTGATAACTTTGGCTTGGCATCTCGCCGCCTCGAGCGGAACACCCTTGGGCAGCGGTCGCCGCGCCCGATCGCGCCGCGTCACGATCTCACGGGCAAGACGAGGTGACGTGCGAACATGAGCGCGCGGTGAGCGAGCAGCGCCTCGGACACTCCGTTGCGCACCTCGCCGTCGAGCGTTTCGAACGCATGGCGCACTGGTGCGAGCATCGGGCATTCGACTTCGGGCATCGGCACGATGGGCGCGAGCGCGACGGCGCAATGGATGTCGACCGCCGAGGGAGCATCGCCGAGCAGGTACTGGTGCCCGCGCGCGTGGCTCTCCGCGAGCACGCGATCGAGGAGCCGCAGCACCAAAATCGCGCGCGCCCGCGCCGGCTGCACACGCTCGGGCGCATAGCCGTATCGCGGCGCGAGGTAGGCGGCCACGGGCAGCGGCCAGCCTTCGCTCCCGCCCGTCGCGAAGCTCGCGTGCGTGAGCAGGAGACGCACGCTCCACCCGAGGCCACCTTCGCCGAGGATCTCGTGCGAAAGGCCGAACATC
>DATKFB010000239.1:0-3671 GCA_035544435.1 Polyangia bacterium | reverse complement strand
AAAATTCGCCGCCCCCGCCGCCCCCCCCCGCGCCACCGCCGCCCGCGCCGCCATCGCCCGAGCCGTCGCTCGTGCCGCCGCCCCCGCCCGACGTCCAGCAGTCGAATCTGCGGGGCACCCCGCCGGCGCCGCCGGCCCCTGTCGTCGACCAGCCGGCGGCCGCGGGCGCCGATGCCGCGGCGGCCGCCCCGGGCGAAGAAGCCCAATAGAAAGAAGCGCGGCCGCGGGGCGCAACCGCGCGCGCCGCGTGCCGACAAGGAGCGCATGTCCAGCTCGCTTCGCGGCGCCGCCCTCGCGGCCATCATCGGCGAGGATCCGTCGTTGCGCGCCGCGCTCGCGCGCGCGGCCCGCGTGGCCCCCACGTCGATGCCGATCCTCGTCACGGGCGAGAGCGGCACCGGCAGGGAGCTCCTGGTGCGCGCGCTGCACGACCTCGGGCCCGCGCCCACGGGCCCGTTCGTGGCCGCGACTGCGGCGCCCTGCCGCGCGAGCTCGCGCAGAGCGAGCTCTTCGGGCACGAGCGCGGCGCCTTTACGGACGCGGCCGCGCCCCGCCCCGGCTGGTTCGAAGAGGCGTCGGGCGGCACCCTCGTGCTCGACGAGATCGGCGAGCTGCCGCTCGAACTGCAGCCGAAGCTCTCGCGCGTCCTCGAGACGGGCCGCCTGCGCCGCGTGGGCGGCTCGGGAGAGACCACCGTGCGCGTGCGCGTCGTCGCCATGACGTTGCGCGAGCTCGAGGGTGAGGTCGCGCGGCGCACCTTTCGCGAGGACCTCTACTACCGCCTCGCCGGCCTCCACCTGGCGCTGCCTTCCCTCCGGGCACGCCGCGACGACGTGCCACTGCTCGCGCTGCATTTCTTGCGCGAGATCGAGCCCGAGGTGGGGCCGCGGCAGCTCGACGTCGGCGCTCTCGCGGCGCTGCGCGCGGCGCGCTGGCATGGCAACGTGCGCGAGCTGCGCAACGTCGTGCGGCGGGCCGTCATCCTTACGCGCGACCACATCGGCGAGGCCGATCTCGAGCTCGGTACGCCGCGCTGTTCCGCCTCGGAGAGGAAGAGACGCCGCCGCTCCTGGCCTCGGCGGCGGCGGCCGCGCCGGGGCCTTTCGCCTTGGAGGGTGACGCCCTCCAGCTCGTGGGTCGCAGCTTCGACGAGATCGAACGGGAGGTGCTCTCGTGGGCCCTTCGGCGCAACGCCGGCGGCGGGCGGCGCGCGCTCTGTCTATGGACGCGCAGCACCTTCTGCGACAAGGTGAAGCGATACGGCATCGCGCCCCAGTTAGGGCGCCTGACGCGTTCAGGGCCCGAGGCCGAGCCAGACCTCGCCGCTCTCGCCGATCTCCTTCTTCCAGATGGGCGCGCGCTCCTTGAGGCGATCGATGGCGGCGCGGCAGGCGGCGAAGGCTTCGGCGCGGTGGGGCGCGGCCGCCGCGATGACGACGGCCGTCTCCCCCACGGCGAGCGCGCCCACGCGGTGATGGATCGCGACGCGCGCGCCGGGCTGCTCGCGTTCGAGCTCGTCCGCGATGGCGGTCATCACATCGAGGGCCATATCGGTGTAGGCCTCGTACTCGAGGCGCACGACGTCGCGCAGCGCGTGGCCTTCGCGCCGCACGACGCCCGCGAACGTGACGACGCCGCCGTGCTCGCCCGAGGCGCCCGCGACGGCGTCGACGACGTCGTCGACGGAGATCGGCCGTGGGCCGAGGGCGATCTTAGCGACACGTCCCGACCCGCCCGCGACGGGCGGGATGAGCGCGAGCTCGTCGCCTTCACCGAGCGCGTGCGTCGCGGTCACGATGACGCGGTTGACGGCCGTTTGGACCATCGGCAGCAGCGGCTCGAGCGCGGGGTGCAGGCGCGCGATGGCGGCGCGCGCGGCCGCGACGTCGCTGCCCGGCTCGAGTGTCACGGTCTCGCGCTCGCGATGCGCGCGCTCGCGCAGGACGGCGAAGTAGAGCACCGTGATGATCACGCCCTTGGCAGCTTAGCTTGCGTCGGGCGCGCGATCACTGATGTAGTGGGCGGAGCATGCAGCTCGCCCCCGACGCGCTCCGCTTCGTGCTCACGCAGGGCCTGCCCGCCGTCATCGACGTGACGGGCGGCAGCATGGAGCCGACGATCGCGCGCGGAGAAAAGGTGGACGTCGCCGCTCTCGCCGATCGCGATCCCGTGGACGCCGGCGAGATCGTCCTCGTCGCGACCGCGGCCGGCGTCCTCTTGCTCCATCGCGTGATGATCACGTTCGACGAAGGCGGCGCGCGCTTCGTGATCCACCAGGGTGACGCGCCCGCGTCCAGCTTCGGCGTCGCCGCGCGCCGCGACGTCCTCGCGCGCATGACGGGATTCGCGAGCGAGCTGCGCGCCCTGCCCACGCTCGAGCGCCTCGACGCCGCCGCGCGCGCGCGATTTCGGCGACGACGCCTCGCCTGCCAGGGATTCCTCGCGGCGCGCCGCCTCGTCCACGCGTTCCGCCTCACCGACAGCGCCCTCGTGCGCGCATGTGCGCAGGCCTATCGCAAGCTCGCGCGCGCTCTCGCGGGCTGAAAAAGTTGTCCACAAAATATCCACAGGAATTGTCAAATAAGTGCGAACACGTACGGAATTTTGCTTGAACGCGTCGGGGTTGATAGTCTTTCGCGGCTCGAACCGAGGGAGCATGCTCAGAGAGAGGCCAACTTGAAGCGTCACTCCCGCCCGGAGATGTCGTTACCCCCACAGCCCGCATCGGTTGCCGACCACCAGCTCACGCTGCCGTTCGCCGGGCGAAGGCCCGCGCACGGCGCCGAGGGTCCGCGCCCGTCGGTGGTCGGCGCGTGCGAGATCGACAGCCAATCACGTCGCGACTTCCGGCCCCAGGAAGCCGCTCGTCAGGTGCGTCTGCCGCGCTCGGCCGCGGACGAAGCGGATCGCGTCGCACTGGCGCTCGCGCTCTACTTGCCGCCCGGCAAGACGCTCGAGCTCGCGCTCACCAATAATCACTACAGTATGATCTCGGTGCGCCGAAAGATCGATGGCTACCGCCTGCGTCTGCACCGCATGTTCGTCGACGCTGGGGCGCGCATCGTGCGGGCGCTCGCGCGCTACGTCGTCCACAACGATCGGCGCGCCTCGACCCTGCTGGGCGCGTACATCGAAGAGCACCAGCACATCATCCGGCAGCAGGAGCGGCGGCCGCGCCACATCAAGCTGCGCACCGCGGGCCGCCACCACGATCTTCAATCGATCTACGACCGCCTGAATGCGCAGATGTTCGGCGGCGCGCTCGAGGCGCGCATCACCTGGGGGCCGGGCGCGCTCGCGGGGCGCCGGCGGCGGTCGATCAAGATGGGCAGCTTCGCCGTCGAGGACCGCGTCATTCGCATCCACCCCGCGCTCGATCAAGAGAACGTGCCCGAGTTCTTCGTCTCCTGGATCGTCTTCCACGAGATGCTGCACGGCAAGCACGAGGTGCGGCGCGCAAACGGCCGCCGCCGCTTTCACACGCGCGAATTCCTGGCCGAGGAGCGCACGTTCCCCGACTTCGCGCGCGCCTGCGCCTGGGAGAAGGCCAACCTCGACCGCTTGCTGCGCTCCTGAGCGGCCTTTAGGGCAGGCCGGGCACCGTCATTTGGAACGTCCTAACCGTCAGGTCTCCGCCGCCGACGACGAGGAGGGTCGTGCCGCTCGGGCCA
>DATKFB010000238.1:0-7595 GCA_035544435.1 Polyangia bacterium | reverse complement strand
CTCCATCACGCGCGGCCTCCCGACGCGACGCGCGCGCGCGGCGCCGCCGTCGCGGCGACCGGGCCCGCGCCGGGCGCGCCCGCGGGCGCGCCGTCGCGCGGCAGCCGCACGTAGAACGGCGAGCCCTGGCCCGGCTGGCTCTGCACGGAGATCGTGCCGCCGAGCGCCGCCGTGAGCTGGCGGCAGATCGCGAGGCCGAGCCCCGTGCCCTTGCCGCGGCCCTTCGTCGTGTAGAACGGCTCGAAGATGCGGCGCAGGTCGTCGGGCGCGATGCCGTGGCCCGTGTCGCTCACCGTGATGAGCACGTCGCCGTCCTCGGCGCTCGCCGTGATGGCGACCTTGCCCGCGCGGTCCACGGCGTCGAGCGCGTTCGAGATCAGGTTCACGACGATCTGGCGCAGCAGGCCCGGATCGGTCAGGAACGGGCCGAGCTCCGGGAGTTTCGGATCGACCTCGCACGTCACGGTGGCGCGCGGCGCCGGGTCGGTCCCGCGCACGAGCTCGACGGCCTCCTCGAGCAGCCGCGGCAACTGCGTCGGCTGGCGCTCGGGCTCGAGCGGGCGCGTCGAGTCGAGGTAGTCGCGCACGATCTTGCTGATGCGCTCCACCTCGCGCGCCGACACCTCGAGGCGCTCCCGCAGCGCGGGCGGCAGGTCGCGCTGCAGCAGGCCGAGCTGGATGTGCCCCGACACCGACGAGAGCGGCGTCCCGATCTCGTGCGCGAGCTGCGCCGCGAGCTGGCCCAGCGTCGCGAGGCGCACCTTCGACGCGTTGTCGCGCCGCATGTCGTTGAGCAGGCGGTTCAGCTGCCCGAGCGTCGCGTTCTTCTCCGACAGGTCGTGCGTCGCGCGCTCGATCTCGGCGGCGAGTCGCTGGTTGAAGGCGCGGATCTGCGCGTCGGCCTGCGAGAGCCGCTCGAGCATGCGGTTGAACCCCTGCGACAGACGTCCGACCTCGTCGACGGTGTCGACGGGGACCCGCCGCGACAGGTCGCCCTTCTCGACGTCGCGCATGGCGCCCGCGAGCACCTCGAGCGGCTTGCCGACGACCTTGTCGGTGATGAGGCCCGAGACGAAGGTCAGCACGACTACGAAGCCGATCGCGAAGATGATCGAGATCTGCTCCTCGGTCTTGAGGAACGACTCTACAGGGCCGAGCGTCCAGCGCATGACGAGCGTGGCCTTCCACGGCCCCTTGAGGTCGACGGGCAGCTCGATGGGCAGCTCCTGCGCCGCGCCCGCGCCCTGCGCCTTCGTGAAGCCGAGGGGCTGCCGGTTGAAGGGCGCGAAGCGCGTGATCTCCGGGCGATCGCCGCGCGGCGCCGCGATCCGGCTCGAGGGCGTCGAGGCCTCGCGATAGACGTAGAGGTCGAGCCGCACGATGCGGCTGTGCCGGTTCAAGTACCCGAGCAGCTTCTCCTCGAGGTCGCGGTCGTCGGCGTCCGCCTCGACGCTCTTCAGGTCCTCGGCGATGTCGTGCGCGATCTCCTCCGCCGACGCCTGGCCGTCCTTGAAGATGCGGTTGCGCGTGAGGTACGTGCGCCCCCAGGACGCCACGCCGACCGTGACGGCCACGCTGACGGCGATGAGCCAGATTTTCGTGCGGATCGTCAAGTGCCGGCGTTCAATCTACCGCGCCGAGGCCGAGCGAGGCGAGCGGAGCGGCGCGGCCAGAATAGAAAAACGGCGGCTTGGATGCCCAGCCGCCGTCTCGTGAACCGGAGCTGTTCCGGGTTTTTGCGTTAGTTCACCTGGATGAAGTCGATGTCGGGCGCCGTCTGCGACGAGTTGGTCGAGAAGGTGATGGTGTTGCTCTGGTCCGCGTTGAAGCCGCTCAGTGAGAGCGAGGCCGACTTGACGCCGTCCCAGCTGCCGGTCGAGGGGAAGACACCCGAGAAGACCTGGGTGGCGCCGCCGTTGACCGAGGCGGAGATCGAGCGGTTGCAGGAGTCGCCGCTCGTGTAGTAGACGACGACCGTGTGCGTGCCGCTCGAGCTCGCGTTGATGTTGCTGAGCTTGAGGCTCGAGTTGGGGTTGAAGTAACCGACGCGCCAGGCGTACGAGCAGGTCGGGCAGACTGTGAGCTGCGCGGAGCCACCCAGCAAGCCGGTCTCGGCCTCGACCGTCGCGCCGCCGCTCGGCATGACCTCGATCCAGTCGACGTCCGGCGCGCCGTTGCAGCCGTCGTTCATGAAGCTGACCTTGTTGGTGCTGCCCGTCACGAAGCCGCTGAGCGTGATAGTCTGGCCCTTGACCGCTTCCCAGTTGCCCGCAGACACGACCGGGAACGCGATGTGCTGCGCACCGCCGCCGTTGACGGAGATGTTCATGTAGCGGGTGCTGCTATCGCCGTTGGTGTAGTAGACGACGAGGTTCTGCGAGCCCGAAACCGACACCCTGACGTTGTTGATGACGACGCCCGAGCCGCCGCCGTTGATGTACCCAACGCGCTTGCCCTGCGAGCAGGACGAGCAGGAGACGGACACTGCGCTACCAGATAGCGTGCTGGTCTCGGCCTGGAAGGTCTGGCCGCGCCACACGGTGATCGGGTTGCTCCAGGTCCGGCCGTCGGCCGGGCAGGAAGACGCGCCGTCGATCTTGCCATTCAACCCGTCCATGACGCACGAGCCGCTCTCGCAGGTGCCGAGATTGCCGTAAGGGTCGGTGTACGGGGCGCCGTTCTGGTTGGCGCCTAGGCGTCCGGGCACCACGTCGTTGAGGACCGACGAGGCCGTGCAGTAGTGCGCACGCACGTAGCCCGAGCCGTCGGCCTGGAAGATGTTGCCGAAGAAGGTTCCCTCGCGCGTCGGGTACCACGCGGACTGGCCCCAGCCGATCTCCGACATGTGCCCCGCCATCCACAGAGGGATGTGCGTGCCCGCCGTGTTAACGTGGGCGAGCATGCAGGAGGAGATCGCCTCCTGGCAGTTGGCGTCGCAGGCGCCGGTCTTGTACTGAGGGGCGAGGCCGATGGCGCCGTTGTACGTGTACCACGTGCCGTTTTGATCCTGCTTGGCCAGGCTGTCGCCGGCGGCGAGCGCGCAGCGCACGAGGTAGCTCACCGTCTGGCGGCCCCCGTCGGTCGTCATGAGACCGTTGGTGGAGTTGAGGCCGTTGATCGAGTTCAACCCGTTGGTGGAGTTGAAGCCGTTGATGGAGTTGAGGCCGTTGATGGAGTTGAGGCCGTTGACGGAATTGAGAGCCTCACCGGCTGCTTGCGCCGTACCCGGGTCGGACGCGGAGGGACTGCATCCCACGAGAGCCGTCGTCAGGCCGAGAACGCCACCGATCCACCCCGCCCGCTGCATCGCCACCCTAGCGTTCAAGGGCCGGCTCCTTCGGCAGGCTGGCCGACTCAGAAAGTCCCGTGGGCTTCGCGTCGCTCGGTCGCCCGAGGTTTCCGGTTTCGAGGATCCGGTTTTGGGTCACGAGCAATCATAAAGCAGTAAGTGTGCCCACATTTTTAAGAATGCAAAACTTTGAAACCATTCAGACGCGAGGGCGCCCGCGGCATACGGATGTTGTCTGGCGGTGAACAGTTGTTGTCGCCGCGGCTACGAGCGGGAAGTAGAAAAGTCGTCCGTTCGGGGTCTGCATCCCCCGTTCGGCCGGCGGGTCGAGGTTGCTTTGCTGCGGCCTTGTCCGCAGCGTCGACGCGAGCGGAAGCGCCTCGCGGATAAAAAAACCCCCGGGCGGCCGAAGCCAACCGGGGGTCATGGGCAGGAGTCGGCCGAAAGGCCGAATCGAGCCGAGAGATCTACTTCTTCTCTTCGGCCTTCTTCTCCTCGCCACCCTCGGCCTTCTTGGACTTCTTGGCCTTCTTCTCCTTCTTCGGCGCGTCGCCCTCGGCGGCCGGAGCCGGCTCAGCGGCCTTCGCAACGGTGCCAGCGGCGAACGTGAAAACGAGCGCGAGGAAGATTGAGCGAACGAGCGTCATGAGTGACTCCTGTTTGGGGGTTCGAACAACCGGGGCGATTTCTGCCCAGGCCGCGCCCTTTGGTGCAGCGGTCATGCCACTGGATCACATATCCAAAACCCGCATCCGATCACGTAATATCGGATAGTTACGCGGCATAGCGGACCGCGAGGCGGCTAGAAAGTGAGGCGATCTTGCAAGCCGGCCGGGAAGCATGTAGCGAACCGCCTCACACACGGGCGGCCGAGAAGGCGTTACTTGCCGGGTGCGGTCAAGATGGCGATGTGGGTCGCGCCGGCCTTCTTGGCGGTCGACATGATGTCCACGGCGGCTCCGAGGAGCACGTTCTTGTCGCCGCGGATGAGCAGCGTCTCCGAGCCGACGTCGGTGAGCGCCTTGCGGATGTCGGATTCGAGGTTCGCCGGCTCGATCTTGTGGGAGCCGAGGTAGAGCTCGCCCGCCTTCGTCACCGTGAGGACGGGGTCGCTGCGGCGCTGGGAGACCGGACCGGCGGCGTTCGCCTTGGGCAGGACGACCTTCATGCCGGAGCGTGAGGCGACCTCCGACTCGACGAGCGCCGTCGACGTCACCATGAAGATGATGAGGAGGACGAGAAACACGTCCGTGAGGGGCGTGATGTTGATCTCCGCGACGATGCTCTCGGCAGGCGCGTCGCCTTCGTCGGCCGCGCCGGTGCCGTCGTCGAGCTGGACGTTCATTCCCATGGCTAGGTCCTGGCTAGGTCGTCGTCGCGGGCGTGGGGGGTGGGGTTTGCCGCCGGCGCCGCGGGCGTGGGCGCGCCGGTGCGCGCGGGGGCGTGCGCGCTCAGCGCCGTGAGGAACTCCTCGCTGAAGAGCTTGTACTGCATCGCGATCGCGCCGATGCGCGAGACGAAGTAGTTGTAGGCGATGACGGCGTAGATCGCGACGAGCAGACCAGCCGCCGTCGCGACGAGCGCCGCCGCGATGCCTTGCGACACGACCTTGAAGCCGCCCGTCCCCGCGACCGACATCGACTGGAACGCCTTGAGGATGCCGACCACCGTGCCGAACAGGCCCACGAAGGGCGCCGACGAGCCGACCGTCCCGAGCGCCCACAAGTAGCGCTTGAGCGAGAGCACAGCGGCCGCGCGCTGCGAGGTCACGGCCTCGGCCGTCTTGTTGGGCGTCTTCTGGTACACCTGCAGACCGCGTTCGAATACCTCGGCGAGCGGCACCGGGTACATCTCGCATAGCGCCGCCGCCTTGCCGAGATCGCCGTGCTCGAGCGCGTCGACGACTCGGTTCTTGAACGTCTCGGACCGGGGCAGGATGTTCCAAAGCGCGTAGAAGCGCTCGCAGATCACCGTGAGGCCCGCGAGCGACCAGGCGAGGAGCAAGGACAGAATCACCCACTCGTCGCGCACGAGATTCCGGATCGTCTCCCAGGTCATGCGTGGGAGTTTAGCTTGAAAGTTGCGATGTCGCCGGCGCGGGAATTCGTCCCGGGTGCCCGAGGGCGCGGCGGCCCGGGCGGCCCCGCGCCTTCGAGGCGGCACCCCTCTATAATGACGGAGTGACGACGTCCCCCGCAGAGGCCGTGCCCGCGCGCCCCGTGACGACGGGAACGCGCCTCGGCTCCCAGGTGGCGCTCGCGGAGCTCGGGCTCACGGTCGGGGAGGCGCTCCTCGTGTCGGCGCCCGCCTTCGCGCTCGCCGGGAAGTCGATCCTCGCGAGCACCGAGCTCTGGCGCCTCTTGCCGCTCCTCGGCGCCGTGCTCTTCGCGTCGTGGGTGCGCGCCGCCGATTCGTTGCGGCCCGTGATCGCGGCCCGCAACGCCAAGCAGACGGGACAGCCGCTCACGGACGCCCAGGTCGCGGCGGCCGATAGGGCCATCGCGCGCGCCCCCGTCGAGAGCGCCCTCGTCCGTTGGGCGATCTGGACGCTCGCGTCGGTCGTCGTCGCCTGGCACCTCGTCTCGCGCGGGACGCTGGCCTGGCCGTCGGGTCTCGGCGTCGCGTGCATCGGCTTCCTGCACGCGGGCGGCGTCTCGGCCGTGCGCGCACTCGTGTGGGAGCGCGTGCTCGAGCGTCCTCGGCGCACCGTGCTCCCGAACTTCGACCCTCTGCGCGCTTTCGCGCGCAATTACCGGCGTCGCCTCGCCGCGACGGCGATCGCGCTGCTGGGGATGGCGCACGCCGTGGACGCCGCGCTCGTCGCCGTGTTCACCGAGCTGACGTCGAGCCAGGCGGGAACGTTGCTCTCGCTTACGCTGCCAGCCCTGGTGCTGCCCCTGCTGTTCTGGTACGCCTCACTGGCGCGCCGCACGCGCCCCATCGAGCTCTATTTCGACGCGGCCGTGCGCCGCCCCGGTTTGCGGGGGCCGACTCGCGACGACCCGGCGGCCATCGCGGCGTTCTGCGCGGGGCAAGACCTGCCGTACCGCCTTGCCGGCTACCAGGTCATCGCCTGCGCCTTCGCGGCTGTCGCCGTCGTGCTCGTGGGCCGGCGCCTCGGTGGCTACGACGCCGCGACGGCCGGCCGCTTGCTCGGCGCCATGGGCCTCATGATCCTCGCCATGGGGCTCTACGAGACCTTGCTCCTGCGCGACGTGCTGCGGCCGCTGCTCGCGCAGCTCGGCTCGCGCCACCACCTGCCGGTCGCCGAGATCCGCTCGCCCGTGGCGCTGCGCACCAAGCTCGTGATCTTCTTTGGCAGCGTTACTGTCTTCACGTCGGGCCTCGTGCTCCTGTTCGTACTGTCGCCGTCGCGCGCCCTCGGCGTCATGATCGGCTCGGTCGCGCTGGCCCTCTGTCTCACGCTCGGGCTCGTGCTGCTCATCGTGCGCGACATGGTGACCCCTATCCGCGCGCTCGAGGAGCGCAGCGACGAGATGGCGCGCGGCGAGCTCGCGCGGCCCGTGCCGCCCTCGGGCGAGGCCGACGAGATCGGGCGCCTGACCTTCGCGTTCGAGGAAATGAGGCGCGCGCTGCGCGACAAGCTGCGCTCCACCGAGTCCCTCAACGTCGACCTCGAGCGCGAGGTGCGGCGGCGCACGGAGGTCCTCGAGCAGCGCAACAAGGAGCTGCACGACGCGCTCGAGAAGCTGCGTCGCGCCCAGGACGATCTCATCCGCACAGAGAAGCTCGCCTCGATGGGCCGCCTCGTCGCGGGCATCGCCCACGAGATCAACAACCCCGTGAACGCCGTCATCAACACGCTCGGGCCGCTCGAGAGCGCGCTGCGCGAGCTCGCGGCCGCCAAGGATCCGGCGGCCGTCGAAGCAGCCGCGCGCGACGCGCAAGAGATGCTGAGCGTCGTCCAGCGCGGCGCCGCGCGCAGCAAGGCCATTGTGCAGGCGCTGCACAACTACTCGCGCGGCGACGAGGAGAAGCCGCGCGAGGTGGCGCTCGCGCGCAGCATCGACGACACGCTCGATCTGCTGCGCCATCGCCTCAAGAACATCCGCGTCGAAAAACAGATCGATCCGGCCCTCCGGCTCAACGGCTTCGCCGGGCAGGTCGATCAGGTGTTCATGAACCTCATCACGAACGCGGCCCAGGCCATCGGCGAGCGCGAGCGCGGCGGCACCATTCGCATCGCGGCCTCGCGCCACGCCGGCGAGGTCGAGGTCACGATCTCCGACGACGGTCCCGGCATCCCGCCCGACGTGATTCCGCGCATCTTCGACCCGTTCTTCAC
>DATKFB010000237.1:0-9196 GCA_035544435.1 Polyangia bacterium | reverse complement strand
ACGAGAACGACCGTGCCATGGCGCGCTTCCTCGACGCGCTCGACGGCACGCCCGTGACCTGGCTGCTGACGGCGCGCCGTTGTCTCTTGTCGGGCATGGCGATCTTCCCCGTCGTCGCGCCGCTCATGCAGGCGCGGCGCGACGCCTTCCCGTCGGTGCGTGCGCTGACGGGACTGCTGCGCTGGAATCCGCTCGCGCTCGACGTCGCGGATGCGCTCGTCACGACGCGCGCCGCGACGCCCGAGGGGCTGCGCGCGTGGTTGGTCGCCCAGGGCGTCGAGCGGGTCCGCGTCATGGTGCACGAGGACGACGTCATCGAGGTGCGCCTCCTCGTCGAGTGGGCGTGGGCGCGCCTGCCGCCCGGCGCGCGCCGCACGCTCGTCGTGCTCGCGTCCTGTCCGGGCGATGACATGGATGCGCGCTCGATCGCGACGCTCGCGCGCGCGCCGCGTGGGGCCTTGGAGTCTCTGCGACGCTGGCGCCTCGTCCAGGAGCCGGCGCCCGGGCGCTTCGCGCTCCACGCCGTCGTCCGCCACGCGCTCGGCGACAAGGGCCGAATGCCGCTCGACAAGTTCTTCGCCCACTACGTCGCCCTGCTTGAGCGGAGCCCGAACCGCTTCGCCCTCGAGCAGTCGCACCTCTTCGCCGCCATGGACCACGCCCAGGCGGTGGCGTCGCTGCACAAGATCCTGCGCGTCGAAGCTCTGCTCGACGGCTGAGGCCGACATTGCGCTCGGGTTCTTGACAGGCCCGTGCCTTCTCCGCTATGAGTCTGATTATGAGAATCACTTTCAAAATTAATCGATCCAGGGCCCGTCACGCTCTCTGGGCCGCCAGCGTCGGCGCGGCGCTCTCCGCCACGCTGGCCGCGGCGCCCGCGCGCGCCGACAGGCGCGCTTACGCGACGACCTACGAGGCCGTGACGGCGCCCAAGGGCGAGCTCGACGTCGAGATGTGGAGCACGTACGCCCGCGACGGCGAGGTGCTCGACGGCCCGTCCTCGAAGGGCCTTCGCAACATGCTCGAGCTCGAGTACGGCCTGACCGACCGCTGGGACATGGCGCTCTACAACCTGCTCGACACGACGAGCGCCTCCGAGGACACGGGGTATGCGGGCGCCAAGCTCGAGACGCGCTACCGCTTGCTGCCCGCGGGGAGCTGGCTCCTCGACCCCATCATCTACTTCGAGCTTCAGCTCCTGCGCCACGGCGACGCGCGCGAGAAGCTCGAGTCCAAGCTCATCCTCGCGCGCGACCAAGGACCATGGAACGTGGCCTTCAACCTGGCGGCCGAGGTCGAGCACCTCGTGAAGAGCGACTGGATCCCCGAGACGGAGTACGCGCTCGGCGTGAGCCGCGAGCTCGGGGGCCCCGCCGTGAAGCTCGGCCTCGAGATCTTCGGCAAGGCGGAGAAGCCTCCGGGCAAGGACGTTCAGTTCTTCGCGTGGACGGGCCCCGCCCTCTCGTGGGCGACGCGCTTCGACGCCGCCATGCACGGCCTCTGGGCCACGGTGGGCGCGGGACGCGGGCTCACGAGCTCCTCGGAGACGTGGTACGGGCGGCTCGTCGTCGGCCTGCAGTTCTGAGCGGCGGGCCCGCGCCGCGGGTGTAAAACTGCCGCATGGCTCGACGACCCTACGCGCCCTCCACGGACGGCTCCCGCAAGGTGAGCCTCGCCAAGCTCGACACCGACGCCTCCGTCCACCTGCGCAAGGAGGCGGGCCTCGAGGAGCTCGAGACCTGGGGGACCGAGTTCGCCGAGCTCGGCAACCTCCTGACATACGCGAGCCAACACGCGCTGCTCGTCGTGTTCCAGGGCCGCGACGCGAGCGGCAAGGACGGCGCCATTCGCAAGATCCTCGAGTTCTCGAACATCCAGAATGCCGCCGTCATGCCCTTCAAGGTGCCCTCCGAGGAGGAGCGCGCGCACGACTTCCTGTGGCGCGTGCACAGCGCTGTGCCGGCGCGCGGTCACATCGCGCTTTTCAACCGCTCACACTACGAGGACGTCATCGCGGCGCGCGTGCACAAGCTCGTGCCCGAGCCGGTGTGGAAGGGCCGCTACGCCCACATCAACGCGTTCGAGGGCCTGCTCGTCGACAGCGACGTCATCCTCGTGAAGTTCTACCTGCACGTGAGCCGCGACGAGGAGGTCGAGCGCCTGTACGCGCGCGAGAAGGATCCGCGCACCGCCTGGAAGCTCAATCCCAACGACTGGCGCGAGCTCCCGCTTTGGGACGAGGTCACGGCGGCGTACGAGGACGCCATCAACAAGTGCGCGACGCCCGAGGCGCCATGGTACCTCGTGCCCGGCGACAAGAAGTGGTTCCGCAACCTCGCGGTCCTCCAGCGCCTCGTGCTCGAGCTGCGACCCTATCGGACGATGTGGCTGCAGACCCTCAAGGAGATGGGCCGTCAGGCGCTCAAGGAGATCCGGGCTTTACGCGCCAAGGCCGACGTCGTCCGCCCCTGACGGTTGCCCCTGGCGCCTGGGCGGCCGGGAATTAGTATTTGTTCCCAAACCGCTCCGATCGAAGGAGACCTCCATGTCCATCTTTGCCAAGAAGCCTGACTGGGGACAGCCGGGACAGCCGGTGATGGCTGATCCGCCCAGCGCACCCACCGCCGTCGCCAAGGCGAGCGGCTACGGGATCACCGAGGCCATCAATCTCCTGCGCGGGCTGCCCATCGACCAGAACGGCGATCTCGTGATCCGTGTCATGAGCGCGACGTTGGCCTCCGTCGACGTCCACCTGCGCGACATCATCGACGACGCGACGAAGCGGCAAAAGAGCACGCACGAGCGCATCGCGGCTGTGCACGCGCAGATGGCCGACCTCGACCGCCAGCTCGAGGCCCACCGGCGCGAGGTAGCGGCGCTCGAGGCCGAGCTGAAGGAGACGACGACGGTCAAGGAGCGCCTCCAGCACGCCGAGAAGACCGCGGCGCTCGCGGCGGCCGGTGGAAGGTCGGTCCCACCGCCGCCGCCCGAGGGCGCCACGACCGCAAAGACCTCGGGCAAGACGCCCGTCCCGGAGCTGCCCCGGCCCCAATAGGCAGAAGACCGGAGGCCGGGCGCGGCTTCCGGTCTCGGCACGAGCTCAATAATCAATAAGTAGAGCTGCCCGCCGGCGAACGACTCTCGTCGCGCCTGATGGTCGGCGCGACCTCCTCGGCCTTGGTCCGCGCGCGCCGCAGACGATCCTTGAGGTCTTCCCGGAGCTCACGGCCCGGCTTGGGCGCCACGCAGAGCGCCACCGCCGCGCCCACGAGCAAGCCCGCCCCCAGAAAGCCCAGGCCGCTCAGGAACCAGGACCCCGGGGACGGCCGCGCTTGAAGACCGAGCCACCCCAGAACGTCGTTTCGGTCGAGACTGCGGAGATCGTTGATTGTCATGTGAGCCTCCTCGCGTTCGCGCGGTTCGCGATCTTCACCAATGCTCGCAAGCTATTCATCGCGCGGCGCCGCGCCAAGGCGTACCCCTCAATAAACGAAAGTGCGCGCTCCCCTCGCGGTGAGCGCGCCCTGCCGGCTCGAAACGACGTCGCCTCAGTATCGGTAGTGGTCGGGCTTGAACGGCCCGTCGACGGGGATGCCCAGGTAATCGGCCTGCGTCTTCGTGAGCGTCGTGAGCTTGACGCCCACCTTCTTGAGGTGGAGCCGCGCCACCTTCTCGTCGAGCTTCTTGGGCAGTACGTAGACCTTGCCCGACGCGAACGACATGCCCGTCGTCTCGTCCTTGCCCTGCGTGGCGTTCTCCCACAGCGCCATCTGCGCGATGACCTGGTTCGTGAACGAGTTCGACATGACGAAGCTCGGGTGCCCCGTGGCGCAGCCGAGGTTCACGAGCCGCCCGCGCGCCAGCAGCGTGAGGCGCTTGCCGCCCGCGAGGATGAACTGGTCCACCTGCGGCTTGATGTTCTCCTCGCGCACCTCGGGGTTCGTCTCGAGCCACGAGACCTGGATCTCGCTGTCGAAGTGGCCGATGTTGCAGAGGATCGCCTCGTCCTTCATGACGCGCATGTGCTCGCCCTTGATGACGTCGACGCAGCCCGTGGCCGTCACGAAGATGTCTCCCTGCGGCGCGGCTTCCTCCATCGTCACGACCTCGTAGCCCTCCATGGCGGCCTGGAGCGCGCAGATGGGATCGATCTCCGTGATGAGCACGCGCGCGCCGAGCCCGCGCGCGGCGTGCGAGCAACCCTTGCCGACGTCGCCGTAGCCCGCGACGACGACGATCTTACCCGCCACCATGACGTCGGTGGCGCGCTTGATGCCGTCGAAGAGCGACTCGCGGCAGCCGTAGAGGTTATCGAACTTCGACTTCGTGACCGAGTCGTTGACGTTGATCGCCGGGATGAGGAGCTGCCCGTTCTTCGCCATGTCGTAGAGGCGGTGCACGCCCGTCGTCGTCTCCTCGGAGACGCCCTTGATGTCCTTGGCGAGCGTCGTGAAGCGCTTGCCGTTCGCTTTGAGGCTCTTGCCCAGCAACGTCAGGATCACCTTCATCTCGTCGACCGTCGTCGACGACGGATCGGGGACATTCCCGGCCTTCTCGAACTCGACGCCCTTGTGGACGAGCAACGTGAGGTCGCCGCCGTCGTCGAGGATCAGGTTCGGCCCCTTGCCGCCCTTGAACGCGACCAGCTGCTCCTCGATGTTGGCCCAGTACTCGGGCAGCGTCTCGCCCTTCCACGCGAAGACGGGCACGCCGGTCTTCGCGATGGCGGCGGCCGCCTCGTCCTGCGTCGAATAGATGTTGCACGACGTCCACGTCACCTCGGCGCCGAGCGCCACGAGGGTCTCGATGAGCACGGCCGTCTCGATCGTCATGTGCAGGCAGCCCGCGATGCGGGCGCCCTTGAGGGGCTGCTTCGCGCCGAACTCCTCGCGCAGCGCCATGAGGCCTGGCATCTCTTTCTCGGCCATGCGGATCTTTTTGCGACCCAGCTCGGCGAGCGAGAGGTCCTTCACCTTGAATGCGGGGAACTCAGTGCGGCTTTCCATGTCGGTCTCCTTGTCCGTTTTCTCTTCCACTTGGTCAGTCAGTTCAAGCTCCGGCCGGGCGCGCGCCCGACGGCGAGCTGCAGGGGCGGCGTCTCGTCCGCGCGCAGCGGCCCGACGTGCACGACCTCGAGGCCCGCGGCCTCGAGCCAGGCGCGCAGCTTCGCCGGCTCGAACCCCAGCCAGACGTGCCCGCGCTCGCGCAGGCTCTCGTCCTCGTGCGGGACGTGGTCGACGACGACGACGTGGCCTCCCGGCCGCGCGAGGCGCGCCGCCGCCACGAGGAGGTCCTGCGGACGCGCGACGTGATGGAGCACGCGCGACACGACGACCAGGTCGGCGCCGGCCTTCGACAGGTGCGCAATCTCCTCGACGATGCCCGCGTCCTCGACGGCGCCCTCGCGAAGGCGCACGTTGGGCAGGCCGAGCGTGCTGACGCGCTCGGCGCAGCGCGCGAGGCGCGCGGGGCTGCGATCGACGGCGACGACTCGCTCGTAGAGCGGCGACAGCAAAGGCAAGAGCGCGCCCTCGCCTGCCCCGACGTCGACCGCCAGCGCGCGCCCCGGCAGGAGCGGCGCGAGGATGGGCAGCAAGGGCAAGAGCTGCGCGCCGTCGACGACGATCGGCGCGGCGCCCTCGACGCGCGCGAACAGACGGCGGGACGTCTCCTCGCGCTGCGCGACGAGCGCTGGCACCTCCGCGAGGCTGCCGTCGCTCGCGCAGAGCGCGCGACCGGCCTCGAGCGCCGCGAGGACGACGGGATCCGACTCGACGACGGGATCCGTGCGCAACAACGTGCGCGTCCCATCCTTCCGCGCGGCCAGGAGTCCCGCTTCACGGAGCGGCTGGCTCTTCCGCGTCACCTGCGGCTGGCTCTCGCCGAGCAGCGTCGCGAGCTCCCCGACCGTCAGCTCCTCGGCCGCGCAGAGCGCCAGCAGGCGCAGCCTGTCGTCATCGCCCAGGAGCCTGAACAGCTCGGCCCGCGCTGAAGGTTCGACGGCCTGCACGCCCTTAATATATGCATTCATGCGAATGAATGCAATTAAACACTATCTAATTGACTTTATTATATATTATCTGGAGACGCCCGCGCCACCGTCGCCCGTGAAGGCCCCGGAGTCATTCGGCGGAGGCATCGGTATCATGACCGTCCTGCCCGAACCCTGTGCCGCCTCTGCCGCCTTTCGCCGTCGTTCCTTGTCCGCCTCGACACCCCAGCGTTCCTCCTCGACGTCGAGCTTGAGCCTTCCATCGGCGCCACGCAGCGCGGCCGCGCGCTCGGGCACCGAATCCTTGATCCGCGGCGGCGCCGCCGGGTCCGGCTTGGGCTGGGCACAAGCCGGCACTTCGGCCGCTCCGGCGGCCAGGAGCATAAGCACGAGGGCAACTGGTCGATTCACGAGGCGAACTTACGCCCCGCCGACCGGCGCCGCCACACCTTCGCCACGCCTTCGTCGAATTCAGCTACAGCTCGTCGGACGGTGAGCGGTCATAGCCGGGCTCGGCCTGCTCGCGCCGCGCGGGCATCTCCTCTTCACGATGCGCCTGGCTGTGTCGCGATTCACCCTCCTCGCCGGCTCGACCGCTCTGGTGGCGCTGGCTCGGCGTCTGCCGATTTCTGTTTTCGTCCGGATTCTTGCGGTCAGATCGCGTTCGACCCTTCCGTTGTTGCTGATGATGTGTGCCGGCCATGATGAGCCCCCTTCCTAAACAGACGGGACATCGCCACCCCTCCCCTGGACCCCCCGGTCCCGAAATCAGCGGCGATGTCCCGACCTTGTATCCTCGAAGATTCAACGCGCGTGCCATGACGGCTGCCCGCGCGCCCCAGGGTGCGAGGAGGACGAACCGAACAGAGGGGGCGCCTGGCGGTAACCAAGGGAATCGTGGTTGCGGCTCAGTAACGCCGCCGTGCGCGATCGAGGCCTTTCGTTCCCGGCATCTCGGATGCACGATTGTCGCCTGGGAGGATCACGATCATGATTGGACATGTGGATTCGACGCAGCGACGGGCCCCGCTCTGGGTGCGACGCGTGACGTCTCGCCTCCGGGACCTGGTCAAGGACCCGCGCGGGTGGGGACGCCGGGACAAGCTCGCACCCGACGACGAAATCGATGAGGTCGGAAGGGAGTCGTTCCCCGCGAGCGATCCGCCTGCGTGGACGCTTGGGGTCGATCGCCGAGACCGAAAGGACTGACGCCGTGGCCACCAAGAGCGAGCGGTTCAAGATGGAGGCGCAACGACTCGCGCAGGATGCCCACCGCGACAAGAAGCGTCCGGCGTCGGCCGGGGCCGACGGCGAGGCGGCGCGCATCGAGCTCGTCGTGCGACACAATGGCGCCGTCTCGCGCATCCCGCACAACACCGCCGCGCGTGTTTCGAAGCGAAGCGCCTACGAGCTCGAGGCGGGCGGCGCGGAGAGACCGCCCCGCAGATCCACGCGCAAGAGCCCGACGCACCTCAAGCCCGACAGCGGGCTTCACATCAGGGCCATCGACAAGGCGACGTCGCCCGAGGCCCGCGCCGCTCGCTCCAAACCCAAGCGCTGAACGGAGCGGTGTCAGCCCGGCTCGGGCAACGGGATGAAGTCCGATTCATCGCCGGGCACGAGCGGGAACGGACCGTCGGGCTGCCCGCGCCGCAGGAGCCAGTCACGCTTGGCCTGCTCGAGGCGAGGCTCCGAGCTCGAGGCGAAGTTCCACCACAGATGGCGCGGCTCCGGGAAGGGCTCGCCGCCCACGACGACGAAACGCGCGCCCCGCTCGGCGGCGAGCCGAACGGGGGCGTCGGGCACGAGCACGAGCATCCGCGCCGCCGAAAACGCGCGGCCCGCGCACGACACCTCACCGTCGACGAGGTAGACGCCGCGATCGCCGAGCGCGGCCGGCAGCTCGAGGGACGCGCCGGCCTCGAGCTTCACGTCGAGGTACACGACGCGCGAGAGCGTCTCCACGGGCGAGCGCGCTCCGAAGGCCTCGCCGACCAGCACGCGAATCGCGGCGCCGCGTTCGCGCACGACGGGAAGGGTCTCGCCCGCGTGATGATGGAACGCGGGCGCCGTCTCTTCGTGCGCGCGCGGCAAACCCACCCAGAGCTGCAGGCCGTGAATCGTGGCGTCGCGCGCGCGCGCGGCGGCGGGCGTCCGTTCGGAGTGCACGATGCCCCGCCCCGCGATCATCCAGTTGATGTCGCCGGCGCGGATCGTCTGCAGCGACCCGAGGCTGTCCCGGTGATCGATCTCGCCCTCGTAGAGGTAGGTCACCGTGGCCAGGTTGATGTGGGGGTGCGGCCGCACGTCCATCCCCACGCCCGGCGGGAGCGGTGTCGGCCCGAAGTGATCGAAGAACAGAAACGGCCCTACGGCGTGCCGCTTTCCCGCGGGCAGCACGCGGCGCACGAAGAAACCGGCGCCGAGCTCGCGCTCGCGCGGCTCGAGGACGAGGGCGACCGGATCCGAGGGCGCGGCGCTGGCGGTCACGTCCTCACTTTACCGCGAAATTTTTCTTTGCCACGCTGTCGATTCCGCGCCTGCTCGGTCGTCGTGGTGTTAGAGGCTGGAACCGACAACCCTGGCGAGGAGAACGAACATGCGATTCATGATGCTGATGTACCCGAGCGAGAAGGCCGAGGCGGGCGTCCTGCCCGATCCCAAGCTCGTCGAGGCCATGATGAAGTACAATGAGGAGCTGTCGAAGGCCGGCGTGCTGCTCGCGCTCGACGGGCTTCAGCCTTCCGCCAAGGGCGCCCGCATCACCTGGGACGCCGCGGGCAAGCCCACGGCGACGGACGGCCCGTTCACGGAGGTCAAGGAGGTCATTGGCGGCTACTGGATGATCCAGGTCAAGTCGCGCGAGGAGGCCATCGAGTGGGCCAAGCGCGTGCCGCCGCACGACGCGCGCAAGGTCGAGCTTCGTCAGGTCTTCGAGATGACCGACTTCCCCGCAGACGTCCAGAAAGCCGCGGACAGCCCGGAGGTCCGCGCGACGATCGAGCGCATCGAAAAGCACGCGCGCTCCTGAGACCGGGGGACCGACGCGCGCGCTTGCAAGGACGCGCGGGCGTGCTCTCATGTGCGGCGTGACAGCCGAGGAGAAGCCGGGGACGATCAACGCCGTCTGCAGCGCGGTCTGGCGGATGGAGTCGCCCAAGGTCATCGCGGCGCTCGCGCGGCTCGTGCGCGACGTCGGGCTCG
>DATKFB010000236.1:0-5729 GCA_035544435.1 Polyangia bacterium | reverse complement strand
GAGCCCGCCTCCATTCCTCCGAGACGCGGACGACGCGTCGGACGACGAGCGACCCGCGCGCACGCTCGGCGCCGTGGCTATCCGGCGCGGCGTGCCCGCGCTGCTGGTCGCGCTCGTCGTCGCGGGCGCGCTCTGGAGCGGCGTCGCGACGATGCGCGGCGTTCCCCCCGTCGCGCGCGCGGCCCGCTGGCGCGGCAACGCGGGCGCCGTGCGCCAGACGGTCTCGAAGAGCTGGAGCGAATTGAAGGGCCTCGTCGGCGCCGAGCCCGAGGCCCCGACTTCTCCGCACCCGTGAAAGATCCATGAAAGGGACACGCATGTCGGCGACAGAACAGACCACCGAGCGAGACTGGGCCATCGTACTGGCCGCGGGCCACGGGCGGCGGCTGGCGCGGCTCACGCGCGCGCTCTACGGGCGCGAGCTGCCCAAGCAGTTCGCGGCCCTCGACGGCGAGCAGACGTTCCTGCAACGCGCCATGCTCAGAGCGGCTCGCCTCGTCCCCGCCGAGCGCACCGTCGTCGTCGTCGCGAAGGAGCACGGCGCGCTCGCGCGGACCCAGCTCGCGGAGTTCCCAGGCGTCCGCGTCGTCGAACAGCCGCGCGACGTGGGCACGCTGCCCGGGCTTCTCCTGCCGCTCGCGCACGTCCTGGCCGCCGAGCCGCGCGCGCGCGTCCTCGTCTATCCCTCCGATCACCACGTGCGGCGCTTGGGGCCGTTCGACGACGCCGTGACGGCGGCGCTCGAGGCGATCGAGCTCGCGCCCGCGCGCACCGTGCTCGTGGGTGCGCGGCCCGATCGCGCGGCCAACGATCTCGGCTGGATCGCGCTGGGGCACCCCCTCGGCGCCGCGGGAGCCGTCCGGTCGGTCGAGCGCTTCGTCGAAAAGCCCGCGCCCGCCGTCGCCGCGCGCCTCTTCGAGCAAGGAGCGCTCTGGAACACGCTGGTCGTCGCGACAGACGGAGCCACCTTCTGGGAGAGCGCCCTCGACATGCACCGCGAGCTCGCGGCGCCGTTCGAGCGCTGCCGCGCGAGCGTCGCCACGGAGCGCGAGGAGTCCGTGCGCGGCGAGATCTACGAGAGCATCCCCACGCTCGACCTCAGCGGCGATCTGCTCACGGCGCGCGCGGGCCTCGCGGCCGTCGAGATGGCCGACGCGGGGTGGTCCGACTGCGGCACGCCCGAGCGGCTGTTCGAATGTCTCGAGGTCAGCGGCGAGGTCGATTGGCTGCTGCGCCGTGTCGGCCGGACGCGCGGACAGGTGGCCCGTGTCGAGCCCGGCCTCCGAGGGCGCGCGTCACTCCCCAGGGACGACGACCCTCGCGGGGTCACCCTTCGGTAACCGAAGCGCGCTCGCGACCCGACGAGTCCCTCGAAGCGCCGCGCGCTTCGTCCTGGCACGGCGCTCGCTGAGAACACCAGGGGAGACATGTCCGCCCCGATGGCCATCGAGCCCCTCAAGACCGCCGACGCCACGCCCCCGGCCCCGCCCGCGCCGCGGCGCTCGATCGAGATCTCGCCCCGCACGATGCTCGTGGCCGCGGCGATCATCGGCGGCCTGTGGGTGCTCGTGCGTCTGTGGCCCGTCCTGCTCGTCGTCTCCATGGCGCTCATCGTCGTCGGCACGCTCAATCCCGTCGTGGGCGCGCTGCAACGCCGCGGGCTCGGGCGCGGCACTGCCGTCGCCTCGACGTTCCTCACGCTGCTGGCCGTCCTCACCGGGCTCGCGCTCGTCACCGTGCCCGCGCTTTGGGCCGAGCTCTCGCGCGTCATGCACGATCTGCCCGACTGGCAGACACGCGCCGCGACCTGGCTCGAGCGCTCGACGTTCACGACGCCGCTCGCCCAGTCGATCCGCAACGCCGATCCAGGCAAGCTCGTCGTGGGCTCGAGCCGCGAGGCCGTCGAGCTCTCGAGCCGGTTCGGGGCGCGCCTCGGCTACCTCGGGACCACGATCGCGATCGCCGTCTACATGCTCGTCGATCCCGAGCGCTCGCAGGGCGCTCTCTACGCGATCGTGCCGCGGCAATATCACGTGCGGCTCGCGCGCGTGCTCCTCAACCTCGAGACGATCGTCGGCGGATACATGCGCGGCCAGATCCTGACCTCGGCGGCCATCGGCGTGTACGTCGCCGCGTTGCTCACGGCGTTCCGCCTGCCTAACGCCGTGGCGTTCGCCTTCTTCGCGGCGGCGGCCGACATCATCCCCTTCATCGGGGGGGCGCTCACGCTCGTGCCCATCGTGCTGGCGGCCCTGCCCCACGGCACGACGGTCACGATCTCGCTCGCCGTCCTGGTCGTCCTCTACCAAGAATTCGAGAACCGCGTCCTCATCCCCCGAATCTACGGGCGCGTGCTGCGGCTCAGCGCCATCAGCGTCACTCTCGCGTTGCTCGTGGGCGGCCAGTTGCTCGGGATCCTGGGCGCGTTGCTCGCGCTGCCACTCGCGGCGGGGCTGCGCATGATCGTCGCGGAGCTGCGCGTCGAGCTGCCGGGGCAGCCGGCCGGATCGGCCGAGACGCGCGCGCGCGACGAGCGCGCTGAAGAAACCTACGAGGCGCTCACGAAAGGCGCGCCGGCCGAGGAAGCGGCCGTCGTCGCCGTCGCGATCGCCGATGAGATTCGCAAGAGAAACGCCTCCGGTGGCGTATCCGGCGTCGGCCGAGCCTTCGTGGCCGGCGCCAAACCCTGAAGTGAGGAGACAGAGACATGCTCTACACAATCGCACTCATATTGTTGGTCCTGTGGGCCCTCGGCCTCGTTGGTTCGTACACGATGGGCGGGTTCATTCACCTGCTGCTCGTCGCGGCGATCGTCCTCGTCCTCGTGCGCATCGTCCAGGGCCGGCGCGTGCTGTGAGCCGTCCCCCGGTCGCGGCGACGAGCGCGCGGAACGGGGCGGAGCCCCCGCTCCTTTCGCTCGTCAAGGAGGTAATCGACGGCCTCGGGACGGTGCTGGCTGGCCACGTGCGCCTCGCGCGCGTCGAGCTCGCCGCTGACGTCGTCAGCGAGAGCCGGCGCGTCGCGCTGATGGCGCTTTTGTCGGCGGTGGCCCTGCTCGGCTATGGGCTCGGCTGCGTGGCCGGATCCCTCGCGCTCGCACGTTTGATGTCGGCTCCGCTGGCCTTTTTGGCCGTGGGGGGCGCGAACCTCCTGGGCGCGGGTGTGGCGCTCGGGTGGCTCCTGTCGCGTCCGGCCGCGCCCCTGCTCGGCGAGTCCGCGTGGGAGCTCGATCGCACCGTGTCGGCGCTGAAGGCAAGCGCCACGACAGCGGACGCCGGGAACGAGGGTTCCGTCGAAAGGCTGGCGTCGCATGACGTCGCTTGATCCGCCGTGGACTGGCGCTCCGGTCGCGCCGAGGGCGAAGGAGGTCGAGGAAGTCGAGGCCGAGCTCGAACGCGCCCGCGACCGCCTCGCGTCCTCGCTCCGAACCCTTGGCGAGGAAGTCGTTCGTCGGGGCGACTGGCGTGCCTGGGTCAGGACCAACCCCTTCCTCGCGCTCTCGGGCGCGCTCGCGCTCGGATTCTTGTTGGGCCGTTCGACAACCCGGAGGTGATCGTCATGAAGACGTCTGAGGCTGAAAACCGCAACGCCAAGGAAGCCCCGAAGCCAGACGGCGACGTGGCAATCGAACCACTCGCGCTGGACGTCGCGGCGCTCGTCGAGGCGCACCCCGTGGGGACGCTCGCGACCGCCCTCGGCCTCGGTTACACGCTCGGCGGCGGTCTCTTCACGGGATTCACGGTCCGGCTCTTTCGCTGGGGTCTCAAGCTCGGCGTCCAGCTCGCCCTTCTCCCCGCGCTCGAGCGCGAGGTGTCCGGCCTCGCGTCGACCATCGGGAGATCCATCGATAAGAACGCGAAGAACGCGGATGGGGCCGCCGAGAGGCGCGGCGCCCAAGCGGCGCAAAATCATCATCGCCACTCGGAATCGTAAGCGCCGATCCAGTCTTGGACGCGCAGGGGTTGACTTGGAAGGTGTACGTCTTAAGTTTGCACGATGATCTCGAATTTGGAGGTCTAGGTGCGCACGCCCGGCCGCACAACGAGCGAGGTCGTCGGCTCCACGTCTGACGAAGGCGGCGCCGGAGGCGCACGCGGCAACGGCGGCGGAGGCCCATCGTCGGTGATTGTCTCGCCGACCGCGGGTGCCGGAGTGACCGACGTCGCCGCGCAGCCCAACCACGTCGTTCAATTCTACGAGGACGACCGCTACCTCTGCGACAGCGTCGCGCAGTTCATCGCCGTCGGTCTCACGAACGGCGAGTCGGTGTGCGTCGTCGCGGCGGCCGAGCACCGCGCCGCGTTCGCCACACGCCTCGCGCGCCTCGGGCTCGGCGTCGAAGAAGCGCAGGCGCGCGGTCAGCTCGTCTGGCTCGACGCGCGCGAGATGCTCGCGAAGTTCCTCGTCGAGGACATGCCCGACTGGACGCTGTTCAGCGGCCTGTTCGGCGGCGTCATCGACGAGAGCCGCCGCCGCGATCCCCTCGCGGGCGTTCGGGCCTACGGCGAGATGGTCGACGTGCTCTGGCGCGAGGGCAACAAGCAGGCGGCTCTGCAGCTCGAGGGCATGTGGAACGAGCTCGCGAGCAGCCGCTCGCTCTCGCTGCTGTGCGCCTACGTCATGGGCAACTTCTACCGCTCGGGCGACGCCCAGTCGTTCCGCGAGGTCTGCCGCGCTCACGCGCAAGTCCTGCCGGCCGAAAGCTACCCGCTCGTCGCCGAATCCGACACGCAGCGCCGCGAGATCAGCGAACTGCAGCAGCGCGCCCGCTCGCTCGAGAACGAGATCGAGCACCGCAAGGAGCTCGAGAGCGCGCTGCGCGAGGCTCTCATCCGCGAGAAGGAGGCGCGCGAGGAGGCCGAGCGCAGCGTGCGCTACAACGAGATGTTCGCGGGCATGCTCGGCCACGATCTGCGCAACCCGCTCTCGGCGATCACGACGGGCGCCAATTACATCGCGCGCCTCAACTCTGGCCAAAAGGCCACGAAGGCGGCCACGCGCATCCTCTCGAGCGCGGAGCGCATGGCGCGCATGATCGATCAGCTCCTCGACTTCACGCGCATCCGCGTGGGCGGCGGCCTCGCGCTCGCGACGACGCGCTTCGACCTCGAGGAGCTGTGCTGCAAGGTCAAAGACGAGCTCGAGGCGGCCAACCCCGAGCGCTCGATCCTCGTCGAGGTCGTTGGTCACGCCGCGGGGGACTGGGACCACGACCGCCTCTTGCAGGTGTTCTCGAACCTCATCGGCAACGCGCTCCACCACGGCGCGGAGGGCACCCCCGTGAGGATCCGCTGCGACGGCCGCGACCCGACCCACGTCGCGATCTCGGTGCACAACGGGGGCGTCGTCTCGTCCGAGGTGCTGCCCGTCCTGTTCGAGCCGTTCCGCGGCAACGCGCGCTACCAGCGCACGCGCGGCCTGGGACTCGGCCTCTTCATCACGCAGCAGATCGTGAACGCCCACGGCGGCACGATCGAGGTCGCGTCCGACGAGGCGACGGGCACGACCTTCCACATCTGCCTGCCGCGCGATCCCCACCTGCCGAAGGCCCCCGCCTCCCCCCCTGCACCCGGGGTGCATTGAACCAGCCGGCGAGCACGATCATGGTCGTCGACGACGAGGAGACGATCTGCGAAACGCTCAAGGACGTCCTCGAGGAGGAGGGCTACCGCGTCGCCGTGGCCTGCGACGGCGTCGACGCGCTCACGCAGCTGCGCCGACTGAAGGTG
>DATKFB010000235.1:0-8382 GCA_035544435.1 Polyangia bacterium | reverse complement strand
GCCGGTCAGCTAACGGAGAAGAACATCGCGAGCTGTACGTCGCTCACCGTCAGCTTCGTGTGCCAGTAGCTCAGCTGGCGACGGCGAGGCGGCGCGGAACGGGCGGCGCGGGGACGCGGACGAGGGGGATGGGGACGTCGGCGAGGGCCGCCTTCCAGTCTGCGAAGCGGCCGCCGGCGCGCGTGGCGCGGGCGGCGGCCAAGCCCGCGGCGAAGCCGCCCTGGGCGAGGCGGTATTCGACCCAGGCCCACTTTGCGGACGTCGGACGCAGCTCGACGCGCCCGCGCAGGGCGGCGCGCAGCCGGGCCAGGCGCCCGTCGATGACGTCGATGGCCTCGAAGGGCGCCTCGTCGAGCGGCGTGTTGCGCTTGGCGACGAAGGGCGCGATGCCGAAGGCCACGCGCGGCGCGATGCGCGCGAGCTCGAGGCCGAAGCGGCCGAGCTCGTCGAGGTCGGCGTCGGTCTCGCCCGGCAACCCAACCATCATGTAAAGCTTGAGCTGTCGCAGTCCATGGTCGCGACAAAGCTCGGCGGCGCGCAGCAGGTGGCGCTCCTTGGTCTTGCGCTGGATGACGTCGCGCATGCGCTCCGACGCGCCGTCGGAGGCCGTCGTGAGCGTCTCGTAGCCGCCGCGCTTGAGCAGGCCGACGATCTCGTCGTTGAGGCGATCGGCGCGCAGGCTCGAGATGCCGACCTCGCGGCCCGTGTCGACGACGTGGCGCAGGATCTCGGGCAGCCCCGGGTGGTCGGTTACGGCTGCGCCCACGAGGCCCACCCGACGCACGCCGGCGGGGATGAGGCTCTTGACGCGCGCCGGCTCCACGAGGCGCATGCCGCCGTTCGTCGAGCGGCGCATCACGCAGTAGGTGCACCCGCGGTGACAGCCGCGCTCGGGCTCGATGAGGAACATGTCGCGCAGCTCGGTGTGCGGCGTACGGATCTGGGAGTAGGCGGGGAGGTCTTCGTCCGGCGTCCGCGCGATCGCGGGCAGGGTCTCGCCCTGGAGCGCGGGCACGTAGAAACCCGGCCGCCCGGCCAGATCTGCGAGCAGCGCCGCCCGATCGGGCGTGCCCAGCACGGCGGCGACGAGGACGGGCATGAGAGATTCGGCCTCGCCGAGGATCATGACGTCGGCGTACGGGCCCGCGGGCACGGGGTTCGAGAACGTGAGCGGCCCGCCGATGACGACGAGCGGGTGGCGTTCGGGGTTCGCGGCGCGCGTATCGGCCAGCGCGGGGATGCCGGCGAGATCGAGGCAGTCGACGAGGCCCGCGAGCTCGAGCTCGTAGGCGAGCGAGAAGGCCACGACGGGGAAGTCACCAACGGGGCGCGCCGACTCGTAGGTGCAGAGCGTCTCGCGCTGCAGGCGCGCCGCGCGCGCGTCGTCGGCCAGGAATGCGCGCTCGGCGACGACGCCGGGAATGCCGTTGAGCAGACGATAGATCGTCTGATAGCCGAGCGACGACATGCCCACCGTGTACGGGCTCGGATAGACGAGCGCGATCGCCAGCCCGGCCTGCTTGTGCAGCGTGCCGATCTCAGCGGCGAGGCGGACCTCACGGAGCTCGCGGAAAGTGTGCATGACGCGCCCGATCTCGGGCGGCCCCACTATACGTCACTCGGCGGCGTCGAGCCCGGATCCGGCCCTGGCGGCCGGGACTCCGTGGCCGGTCATCTGCAGCCGGTAGAGGAGCGCGTAGTTGCCGCCGCGCGCCAGGAGCTCGTCGTGCGTGCCTTGCTCGGCGACGTGGCCGCCGTGAATCACGAGGATGCGCGACGCGCGTCTGACGGTCGACAGGCGGTGGGCGATCACGATCGACGTGCGGCCGCGCATGAGCTCGGCGATGCCGCGCTCGATGACGCGCTCAGTCTCCGGGTCGACGCTGGCGGTGGCCTCGTCGAGCACGAGGATCTCGGGCTCGCGCGCCAGGGCGCGCGCGAAGGCGACGAGCTGGCGCTCGCCCGAGGAGTAGTTCGCGCCGCGCTCGACGACGGGCGCGTCGAGGCCCCCGGTCCGGCCGGCGATGACGCGGTCGGCGCCCACGCGCCGCGCCGCCTCGAGGATCCTCGCGTCCGTGACCTCGGGATCGCCGAGGCCGATGTTCTCGCGCAACGTGCCCGAAAACATGAAGACGTCCTGGCTCACGACGACGACGCGGCGGCGCAGCGTCCCCCTGTCGAGGCCGCGCACGTCGACACCGCCGATGCGCACCGAGCCGCCGCGCACGTCATAGAGCCGGGCCAGCAGCTTGATGATCGTCGACTTCCCGGCGCCGGTGGCGCCGACGATGGCGAGAGTTTCGCCCTTGGAGATCTTCAGCGAGACGTCTGAGAGGACGGGGCGGTCTTGTCGGTAACCGAAGGTGACGTGGTCGAGCTCGATGAGGGGGGGATTTTCACTCGCTCTTCGAGCGGAGGGATCCGCCATCATTGGAGCGTCTGGGGAGTTTGTGTCCAGGAGGGAGAACACCCGCTCCGCGGCGGCCATGGCCTGCTGCATGACGGTGTACTTCGTCGACAGGTCTCGAATGGGCGCGAAGAACTTGCCCAGGTATTCGATGAACGCCACGAGCACGCCGAAGGTGAGCGTGCCGCCCGCGATGCGGGCGCCGCCGTGCCACAAGAGCCCGGCGATCGCGATCGAGCCCACGGCCTCGACGATCGAATAAAGGGACGCGTCCGCGAAGATCGCGCGCGAGTTCGCGCGGCGGTAGTCGACGTTGATGACGTCGAACTCGCCCGCGACGCGGGCTTCTTGCGCGAAGGCCTGCACGACCTTGATGCCCGACAGGTGCTCCTGGAGGAAGGCGTTGAGTCGGGCCAGCTTGGCGCGGATCTCGCGGAAAGCGTCGCGCACCCAGCCGCGGAAGAACGCCGCGACGCCGTAGAGGATGGGCGCCGTGGCCATCGAGAACAGCGCGAGGCGCCAGTCGATGCCGAAGATCACGACGAGGATGAACGACAGCCGGATGAGGTCGCCGAGGAGGCTCACGAGGCCCGAGGCGAACATCTCGGTGAGCGCCTCTACGTCGCTCGTGAGGCGCGTCATGAGGCGGCCGAGCGGCGTCGTGTCGAAGAACGACGCCGAGAGCGCGAGGACGTGGGCGTGGACCTGGACGCGGAGGTCGTTCATGGCCTTCTGACCGACGAGCTGCGTGAGGTAGTTCTGCGCGAAGGCGGCGCCCGACTGTCCCAGAAGCGCGAGGAGATAGAGCACGCCGAGCCGATCGAGGCCCGCGACGCGACCGATGGCGATGTGCTCGTCGATGGCCTTTTTGAGCAGGTACGGCTGCGCGAGCTCGATGGCGGCGGCGACGGGCAGCAGCGCGATCGCGAGCGAGATGCCCATCCGGTACGGCCACACGTACGAAAAAATGCGCCGCAACAACGCCCCGTCGAGCGCCTTACCGACAGTATCATCGGAGACCCGGCGAGGGTCCCCGTGCCCCCCGTTGCTCGCTCCGCGCGACGAGGCCGCGCTGCGCTCGGGTTGGCTTTTCTCGAGTTGGCTTTTGTCGGCCTTTGGGGGGCGTTTCACGTGGGCTCTCCGAGGGCTTCGGCGGCGAGCTGCTCGCTGTAGAGGGAGGCGTAAAGGCCCCCCGAGGCGAGCAAGTGACCGTGCGTGCCGCGCTCGGCGACGCGGCCACCGTCGAGGACGAGGATCTGGTTGGCCTCCTTGACGGCCGCCACGCGGTGCGAAACGACGATAGACGTGCGCTCGCGCAGGATGGGCTGGAGGCGCCTCAGGATCTCGCGCTCGGTCTCGGCGTCGACCGAGGAGAGCGTGTCGTCGAGCAGGAGGATCCGCGGCTCGGCGGCCAGGGCCCGCGCGAGCGCCACGCGCTGGCGCTGCCCGCCCGACAGCGTGATGCCGCGCTCACCCACGAGCGTGTCGTAGCCCTCCGGCAGGATCGCGATGTCGGGACCGAGCCCCGCGGCCTCGGCGGCGCGGACGACACGGGCGCGGCGCGCCGTCTCGTCGGCGGCGGCCGGGCCGCCCGCGCGAATGCCGAAGGCGATGTTCTCGGCGACGGTCGCCGAGAACAGGAAGGCGTCCTGCGGCGCGTAGCCCACGAGGCTGCGCAGGCGCGCGAGGGGCAGCGTCGTGACGTCGTGACCGCCGATGGCGACGGCGCCGGGCGCGACGTTCTGCAGCCGCACGAGCGCGTCGACGAGCGTCGTCTTCCCCGCGCCCGTCGGGCCCACGATGGCCAGCGTCGTGCCGGCCGGCACTGAGAACGACACCGCGTCGAGCAAGCGGCGCTCGTCGATCGTGATCGTGAGATCGCGGACCTCGATCGAGGGCGCGATGGGCCCCTCGGCGCCCGCCTCGGGCGCGCGAGCCACGAGCGCGGCGTCGGCGATGGCGGGCGTCGTCGCGAGCAGCTCGCGCACGCGGTTCCAACCCGCGATGCCGCGCTGCCAGATTCCGATGATCCAGCCGAGCGCGATCGTGGGCCACGAGAGCTGCACGACGTAGGCGTTGAACGCGACGAGCGCGCCGATCGTCATGTGGCCCGCGATGACCTCGCGTCCGCCCGCCCACAGGACGATGAGCGTGCCGGCGCCGCCCAACATCGCGAAGAGCGGCCCGAGGAGGCCCCGCGCGCGCACGAGGCGCAGCGTGCGCGCGAGGTAGTCGTCGTTGAGCACGCGGAAGCGCCGGTGGCGGCGCTCCTCAAGCTCGTAGTGCTTGACGACGGACATGCCCGCGAGGTCCTCCTGGATCGACGTCGACATGCGGCCGAGCTGGTCCTGGATGTCGCGGCTGGCCTTGTACATGAGCCGGCTCGACAGGCGCGCGCCCAGCAGCAAGACCGGGTATGGGACCAGGGCAATGAGCGTGAGGCGCGGCGACAGGCGCACGAGCAGCCACAGCGTCGTGACGTAGACCAGGGTCGTGTTGAAGAGGTTGAGCACGCCCGGACCGAATACGGCGCGGACCGCGCCGAGGTCGTTCGTGAGCCGCGACATGACGTCGCCCGTGGCGTTCTTCCGGAAGAAGCCGGCGTCGAGGCGCGTGAGGTGGCGAAACAGATCGCGCCGGAGCGCGTACTCGATGTTGCGGCCGGCGTTGAAGATCGTGACGCGCGACGCGGTGCGGATGACGGCCTGAAGGAGCGCGAAGACTCCGATGAGGATCGCGTCGCGAACGACGGCGTCGTGCGCGGCCGCACCCTTCTGCCGGAGGCCGTCGATCGCGCTCTTGAGCAGCCACGGGATCGAAAGCGCGAACCCGTTCGTGGCGAGCAAGCAGGCGGCCCCGCCGGCCAGCCGCCCGATCTCGGGCCGCACGCGGGCGCGCAACGTGACGGGCGGCGCTGAGGGGTCCTCGGGGGACGAGACGGCCGGGCCTTCCACTGGGCAAGTATTCAACACGAAAGCGCTTCACGCCGCGACCTCGAGGTCGGTTCGGTGGATCTTCGCGATTGAACGGACGAAAGGCTGGGGTCTATAGTCGACGTCCGCGTCGCTCGCGCGCCCGGCGTTTTGACATGAACATCGACGTCTCGACCACACTCGCGAACCTCCAGCTCGATCCGGACAACCCTCAGGCGCTCAAGGCGCTCTCCGGACTTCAGCCCGGGAACGGGGCGGGCGTCGACGCCGGGGCGCTCACGCAGGCGCTCGGCGACGCGCGCCGGTGGCACCGCGAGCGCGGCGACTTCGAGCTGTGCCTGCAGCTCATCGACCTCGAGCTCGCCTGGGTCAAGGACGCGCCTCGACGCGCGGACCTGCTGCACGAGAAGGGACGCCTGCTGTCCGACGATCTCCTGCGCGGCGACGCGGGTCTCTCCGCCGTGCACGAGGCTCTGAAGGCATTCCCCGACCACGGGCCGTCCAAAGAGTCCTCGGCGCAGATGGCGCTCCTGCGCGGCAACTGGCAGCCGATCTCGAAGCGGTACTTGCAGCAGGCGCAGGCGGCTGAAGAAGCCGGGAAGGACCGGGCCCACGCCGCGAGCCTGTACGTCGCGGTCGCCGAGCTCCTGCTCAGGTACGGCGGCGCCGACGCCGCGGCCGAGGCGGAGGCGCACCTGCGCAAGAGCATGGAGCTCGACCTCGGGAGCCGGCGCGCGGGCGCTCACCTCGAGCGACTCCTCAAGGACAAGTCGCGCTACGACGAGCTGCTCGCGCTCTACACGCAGCGCGCCGCGGCGGCCAGCAACCGCGAGGACCGCGCCCTCGCCGAGGTGCTTGCGGGCGAGACGTCGGCGAAGATCGGCAAGAGCGAGGAATCGCTTGCCCACTTTCGCAAGGCGCTCGAGGCGAGCCCGTACGAGTCGCGCGCGCTGCGCCCCGCGCGCGAGGCGCTGACCCGCGAAGCCGAAAAACAAGACGCCACCAAAGGCGAGCCCGCGAAGAGCAAAGAGGTTTGGGCCGAGCTCGCCAAGATCCTCGAGGGCGCGGTGCGCACGAAGCGCGGCGAGCAGGACGTGCCCCTCCAGGTCGACCTCGCGCGCCTCCTGTGGCACAAGCTCGGCGACAGCGAGGCGGCCGAGGGGTTCTTCCGCCGCGTGCGGAAGATCGATCCCGCGAACCGCGAGATGGTCGACTTCTACCGCGAGTACTACGGCTCCAAGAACGACCAGTCCCACCTGCTCCAGGTGCTCGCGCAGGCGCAGAAGAGCGAGAGCGACGTCGACCGCCGGGTCGCTATGGGCATGGAGATGGCGCGCGCCGCCGAGGCCCGCCCGCAGAGCGCCGACAAGGCCATCGAGCTGTGGAAGGGGCTCCTGCGCCTCAAACCGCGGCTGCCCGAGGCCATCGCGTCGCTCAAGACGCTGTACACGAAGACGGAGAAGTGGAACGCGCTCCTCGAGATCCTCAAGGAGGAGCTCGACGCGCTGCCGAGCGACCGCGTCGACGAAAAGGTCGGCCTTCTCCTCGAGATCGTCGCGATCTATCGAGACCGCTTGAACCTCGACGTCATGGTCGTCAACACGTACCTGAGCGTGCTCGCGCTCCGGCCCGACCACCCCGACGCGCTCACGGCCCTATCGGCCCGCTACGAGGCGCAGGGCCGGTGGAGCGATCTCATCGGCGTCCTCGGCAAGCAGGCCGAGGCGGCCAAGGACAGCGCCGCGCGGGTCGCGCTACACCGGCGCATCGCGACGCTGTGGGCCGACAAGCTCGGCAAGCACGGCAACGCCGTCGCGAGCCTCGAGAAGATCCTCGAGGCGGATCCGCGGGATGCTGAGACTAGCGCGCGCCTCAAGGATCTCTACGCCAAAAGCCGCGCCTGGCGGCCGCTGCTCGACGTCTACCGGCGCGAGCTGCCGCACGTCGCGGGCGACGCGCGCCAGTCGCGCCTCGTCGAGATGGCGAAGATCGCCGGCGAGCGCCTCAACGACGTGCGCGAGGCCATCACGCTGTGGAACAAGGTCCTCGCCCTAGCGCCGCGCGATCCCGACGCGCTCACGGGCCTCGCGACGCTCTACGAGCGCGAGCGGCGCTGGCCGGCCCTCGTCGAGATCCTCGAGCGCCAGCGTCAGAACGTCGAGGGGCAAGCCCCGGCCGAGCTCGCGCTCCTCGAGCGGCGCGGCATGCTGCTCTACGAGAAGCTCGGCGCGACGGAGGGCGCCATCGACGTCTTCCGCCGCATCCAGACGCTGCAGCCGCAGAACGCGCGCGCCCAGCGCGCCCTGCGCGAGATCTATGCCCAATCGGGCGACTTCGCGGCGCTCGAGGCGATGTACGTGCAGCAGGGCGCCTTCTCGGATCTCTGCGACCAGCTCACCTCGCTCGCTGACCGCACGGCCGACATGGCGGCGCGCACGCGGCTGCTCGAGCGCGTCGCGGCGCTCTCGGTCGAGAAGCTCAACCAGCCCGAGCGGGCCCTCAAGGCGTACGAGCGCATCCTCACGACCGACCCGCAGAACCGCCGCGCGGCGCTCGCGCTCGTGCCGCTCTACCGCCAGGCGCAGAAGTGGCCGCGCCTGCTCGCGACCTACGAGGCGCTCGTGGGGCCGGCGGCCGCCGACGGCGGGGGCGGGCTCGCCGAGCGCCTCGAGCTCTTCGCCGAGGCGCGTCTCATCTGCGAGCAGCGACTCGGCTCGAAGGGCCTCGCCTACCAGTGGGCGGCCCGCGCGTTCGAGGCGGCGCCCAAGAACGAAGCGGTGCGCAGCGACCTCGAGCGCGTCGCGGGCGAGGCCGACGAGTGGGGCGCGCTCGCCGCGCTGTACGCCAAGCGCGCCGAGACGACGACCGACGCCGAGGAGCGCCTGTGGCTGCTGCGGCGCGCGCTCCGCCTCAGCCTCACGCGCCTCTACAAGCCCCTCGAGGCGCGCGTCTTCGCCGAGCGGATCATCACCGACCTCGGGCACGACGACGAGGCCGATGGCGCCCTCGAGCAGATCTTCACGCAAACGAAGGCCTGGCCCG
>DATKFB010000234.1:0-4599 GCA_035544435.1 Polyangia bacterium | reverse complement strand
AGATCCTCGCCGAGCTATACGGCGGCGGCGCCGCGCCGCCGGCGCGCGCGCTCGATCTCGGGGCCGGAACGGGCGCCGTGGGCGTAGCGCTGCGGGCGCGCTTCGGCGCGGGTCTCGACGTCGTCGCCGTGGACCGCGTCGCGGCTCCGGGGATCGTCGTCGCCGACCTGGCGCGCGAGCTGCCGTCCGTCGAGGGGCGCTTCGACCTGATCGTCGCCGCGCACCTGCTGGGCGAGCTTCATCTCGGCGAGCCTGCCGCCGCGCGGATCGACGCCCTCGCGCGCCGCGTGCTGGCCTGGTGCCGTGGGTTTCTCGACGACGGTGGGCTCGTCATCCTGCTCGAGCCGGCGCTGCGCGAGACGTCGCGGGCGCTCATCGCCGTGCGCGATCGCCTCGTCGTGTCGGGACTGAGCGTCGTCGCGCCGTGCTTCTGGACGGGGCCGTGCCCCGCGCTCTCGCGCGAGCGCGACTGGTGCCATGACGCCGCCAAGGCGCCGAGCGCGCCGCGAGTCGACTTCAGCTACCTCGCGCTGCGCGCCGAGGCCGCCCCCGCGCCCGGGTCCGCGCTTTATCGGGTCGTGAGCGATCGCCTCGTCGAGAAGGGCCGCCTCAAGCTCTTCGCGTGCGGCGCCTCGGGCCGGCATGCGTTCGCGCGGCTCGACCGCCACGCCTCGGAGGCCAACGCCGCCTTCGGAGAGCTCGAGCGCGGCGACGTCGCGACGATCACGGGCGCGCGCTTCGCGTCCGACGGGCTGCGCGTGACCGAGGAGACCCTCGTGGCGCGCGGCAAGCTCCCCGAGGGCTGACGCCGCTGAGGCACGTTCTGATCCCCTCGCCCCGCGGAGCGCGGAGAGAGCTAGGTGAGGGGCCCGTCAGCGTGGCGGCGCCGATTTTCACGAAGGCGTCGCGCGCGGACATGCCGCGCCGTGATAAAATCAAAGTGGCGCCTCAGCATGTATTCGCCCCTTTCGCAGGAGTGGTTGGCACAGTGGCCGCTGCCCGTCGTCGCCCTCGCGATCCTGGGTCTGCTCTTCGCGCTGCGGTTCGTCGTGGGACCGGACGAGCGTGGGCGGGTCAGGGCGGGCATCTTCTTCGTGGGGACCTATCTCGTCTCGCTCTCGGCTATCGGCCTCCTGCGCCCCGCCGTGGGGCCGCACAATTGGCCGCGCGTCCTGTCGGTCCTGCTCTTCTCGTTCAGCGTCGTCATCGCCTCGGGGCTGCTGCTCTTCGACGTCGTGCTCGGGCGGCGCGAGCTGCCGCGCATCCTGCGCGACCTCGTGCACGCCGTCGCGTACCTCATCACGGCGGCCATCGTGCTCACGCGCTCCGAGGTCGACGTCACGCGCGTGTTCACGGCGTCGGTGCTCACGACGGCCGTCATCGGCCTCGCGCTGCAAGAGACGCTCGGGAACATCATGGCCGGCCTGGCGCTGCAGCTCGAGCGCGATCTCGAGATCGGGGACTGGGTCAAGATCGACGATAAGATAACGGGCCGCATTCGCGAGGTCCGCTGGCGCGCGACGACGGTCGTCACGAAGAACGGCGATCTCGTCCTCATCCCCAACGGCGTCATCGCGCGGTCGCTCATCACGAACTTCAGCCGGCCGACGACGGCGCACCGTCAATGGATCACGATGCGCGTCCACTTTCGTCACCCGCCCGCCAAGGTGCGCGAGGTCGTCGTCGAGGCGGTGCGCGCGCAGTCGTTCGTGCGCGCCGATCCGGCGCCCGACTGCATCCTGCTCGACTTCAAGGAGGACGCCTCCACTTACGCCTGCCGGTACTGGATGGACGACTTCCAGCGCGACGACTCGAACGACAGCGCCGTGCGCAGCGCGATCTGGTACGCGCTTCACCGCGCCGGCATGGAGATCCCGTTCCCGTCGATGAACATCAACGTCACCGAGATGAACGAGGACCGCGAGCAGCGCAAGCACGACGAGGAGTACGCGCGCCGCGTGGACGCGCTCTCGCGCGTCGACGTGTTCCGCGCGCTCGACGCCGAGAAGATCGATCGCCTCGCGCGCCGCATGCGCATGATCATTTACGGGCCGGGCGAGGTCGTCCTGCGGCAGGGCGACCCGGGCGACTCGCTCTACGTCGTGCGCTCGGGCAGCGTTGCCGTACAGCTCGGGGCGCACGTCGCGCGCAAGGAGGTCGCGACGCTCTCGTCGGGACAGTTCTTCGGCGAGATGTCGCTCATGACGGGCGAGTCGCGCGCGGCCACGGTCGTCGCGAAGAGCGACTGCGAGTGCTATATCGTCGACAAGGAAGCCTTCCAGGAGATCCTCGACGAGCGGCCGGAGCTCGCGGGCGTCATCAGCGACATCTTGTCGCGCCGCCAGGTCGTCCTCGACGGCGCCACGGCCGACGCCGCGCTCGTCAACCAGACGGTGCAGAAGAACCAGCTCCGCTCCAAGATAGCCGCTTTTTTTGGAATCGGCGCCAAACGCTAGATCTGGGCCGTGAGCGCCGCCAGAATGATGGGGCGAACGTCGATGCCCTTCATGCCGGCGCGGCGCGCGGACTCGAGACCGAGGTCGGTGTCCTCGTAGACGGTGCAGCGCACGGGCTCCACGCCCAGGCGCCGCGCCGCCTCGAGGAACACGTCGGGCTCGGGCTTGTGCCGCACGGTGTCCTCGGACGCGACGACGGCGCCGAACCACCCGGCGATCCCGAGCACGCCTAGGGTGTGCGTCACGACCCGGCGCGTGCTCCCCGAGGCGATCGCGAGCGGGCCGTCACCGCGGCGCGCGCGTGCGATGGCGAGGATGGGCTCGATGGGGCGCACGGCGAGCGCGCCGCTGAAGAGCCCGTCCACGTAGGCCTGCTCCTTCTCCGCTGCGACGGTGACGGCGTCGAGCGTCAGGCCGGCCTCCTCGATGAGCATGGCGGCGATGCGCCGCGTGGGCACCCCGCCCAATTCGTAGAAGCGCTTCTCCGGGAAGGTCAGCCCATACTTCTTCGCGACGACCTGCCACATCTCGAAGTGCACGGGCATCGAGTCGGCGAGCGTGCCGTCGAGGTCGAAGATGAAGGCCTGCTTCAGGTCACCGGGCGTCGCTATGTCCACGTTGCACGCTGCACGCTGCACGCCCGACTCTGGAGAGACGCGCGCGGGCTGTCAACCGGATGGAAGCTGCCCCGTCACAACGGACAGGCTAGACTGGCGACGTGTCCGTTTGTCCGCGGTGCCTGACGCAGTATCCCGCCGGAGTCGAGGTGTGCGCGAGGGACGGCGCGACCTTGACGCCGTCGGTGGTCGGCTCGGCCGCGGACCTGGTGACGGCGCCCACGATGCCCGATCTTCCGGCGGCGTCTGCGGCTCCGACGGCGCCCGCGGCGCCGTCTGCGTCGGCGACTCCGGCGGCTTCGACGCCAGCGGCCGGGCCCGCGACGCAGTCCGAGGCGTCAGTCTCCGCGGCCATCGCGGCGGCGCCGGCGCCATCCGGCGCCGACCCCAACTTCGACTCGCTCATCGGCGCGACGCTCGCCGGTCGCTACGAGATCTTGCGCCGCATCGGCGAGGGCGGCATGGGCGCCGTCTATGAGGCGCGCCACACCGTCATCGGAAAGCGCGTCGCCGTCAAGGTCCTGCTCGAGAAGTTCCTCACGAAGAGCGACTTCGTCGCGCGGCTGCTTCAGGAGGCGCGGCTCGCGAGCTCGATCGGTCACGAGAACATCGTCGACGTCACGGACTTCGGCACGACCGACGACGGCCGGTCGTTCGTCGTCATGGAGTTCCTCGACGGCGAGGCGCTCTCGCAGCTCGTCATGCGCGAGGCGCCGCTGCCCGTCGAGCGCAGCCTGCGCATCGCGCGCCAGGTGGCCTCGGCGCTGGGCGCCGCGCACGCCAAGGGCATCTATCACCGCGACGTCAAACCCGAGAACGTCTACCTCGTCCGGCGCGGCGAGGCCGACTTTGTCAAGGTCGTCGACTTCGGCATCTCGAAGGCCGTCAAGCAGGGCGGCAACGAAGAGGGCGCCGAGGTCTATCGACTCACGCACACGGGGCTGCTGCTGGGGACGCCGCTCTACATGTCGCCCGAGCAAGCCCGCGGCGACGAGGATCTCGACCACCGCGTCGACATTTGGGCGCTCGGCATCATGATGTACGAGTGCCTCACGGGCGAGGTGCCGTTCCGCGCGAACAACTACCTCGGCATCATCTCGCAGGTGCTGACGCACACGGCGGCGCCGCCGTCGCAGGTGCGCCCCGAGCTCGGCATCCCCGACGCTGTCGAGGCGGTCGTCATGCGGGCCATGGAAAAGGATCGCACGCGGCGGTACGCCGCCATGGCGGATCTCGAGCACGATCTCGAGCGGCTGCTGGCCGGCGATCAGAACGTCGGGTCGCCGCTCGTCATTGACGGGAGCGTAGGTGCTCGTAGAGGGTCTGCGGTGCCGCCCCGTCGCTGGCACCTCGGCCTCGCCGCGGCGCTCGCGCTCGGCATCGGCGTCTCCCTGGCCCTCTCGCGGCCGCCGGGCGGCGACATGAAGCCACCCTCGGCGAAGATCTCCACGACGACCCCTAAGGCGCCGGCCATGCCGGCCCCCGCGGCGCCACGATCGGCCGATGCGCCGCCGCCCGTCAGTCAC
>DATKFB010000233.1:0-2067 GCA_035544435.1 Polyangia bacterium | reverse complement strand
CGCCTCGACTGACTCCTATCGTGTCGCTCGGTCGCATGCCTCGCGTCAACGCGTTCCTCGAAGTGCCGAGGTCGGGCGCGCGCCTCCGGGCCGAGCCGTCCTACCCGCTCGATCTCTACTTTTGCGAGCGGTGCACCCTCGTCCAGCTCCAACCCCTCGTCAGTCCCGCGCTTCTCTTCGGCACGTACGCGTATCTGTCGTCGGTGTCCCGCACGAACCGCGAGCGCCTGGATGCGTTCGCCGACGAGCTGGCGACGCGGTTCGCCCTCGGAGCGCACTCGAGGATCCTCGAGATCGGGTCGAACGACGGCACCCTCCTCCGAAGCTTCCAGCGTTTCACGCAGAACGTCGTGGGCGTCGATCCGGCAAAGAACGTCGCTTCGCTGGCTGCGGCCGCCGGTGTCGAGACCATCGTCGACTTCTTCTCGCCGGGCGTCGGCGCCGACCTCGCGCGAACGCACGGCGGCTTCGACCTCATCCTGGCGCTCAACGTCGTGGCGCATACGCCGGACTTCGTGGGCCTCTTCTCGCGAGCGCGCGACCTGCTGGCGCCCGGCGGCCGCTTCGTCATCGAGGTCGTGCACGTTCTCCAGACGCTGCTCCGCGGCGAGATCGACACCGTCTACCACGAGCACGTCTATTGCTTCTCGTTGCACGCGCTGCTGCACGCAGCGAAACGCGCCGGACTCATCATCGTCGACGCCGAGAAGATCGCGGCCCAGGGCGGCTCGCTGCGCATCGTGATGCAGCGGCGCCAGGCCAAGCCGAGGCGCCGCGACCGCGTCGCCGAGTTGGTCGCCGAGGAGCGCGATGCCGGCGTCCACCGCGCGTCCACGTACGCGTCGATCGCCCACCACGCCCTCGCGCTCCGACTCGGGATCTGGTCTGGGCTGCGGGAGCTGCGCAAGTCGGCGGACCTCGTCGTCGGCCTCGGCGCGCCGGCACGCGGGGTCGTGCTCATGAACTACTGCGGTCTGACGACGGCCGACCTCGACGTCGTCATCGACGACACGCCCCTCAAGCAGGGCAAGCTGGTACCAGGCTGTCACATTCCCGTGGGCGACTGGACCCGGATCCCGAAAGACGCGAACATCGCCTGCCTTATGTTCGCCTGGACTTACCGAAGCGAGATCTTGGAGAAGCTCCGCGCGCGCACCTCGCACGCCCGCGTCCTCATCCCGCTCCCCGCGGTTGAAGAGGTGCGTTTTGATTGAGCCTCCGGCGCGATGAATGAGGGCCCGGTCGAAGGCTCGCCGGCTCTGACGGGACGCGCACCCGATTGGTTCTGGTCTCTGGGCCTCTTCGCCGTCGCGTTCCTGCTCCGGGTCGCCTACGTCCTCGAGATCTCCGACACGGAGGTCGCGCGCGTGCTCGTGGGCGACGCCTTCGCCTACGACCTTTGGGCGCGCCAGATCCAGCGCGACTGGCTCGGGCACGAGGTCTTTTACCAGGCCCCGCTCTATCCCTACTTCCTCGCGGCGCTCTATTCGATCGTCGGGCCCAGCTTCATGGCCGTCCGGGTCACGCAGGCGGCGCTCGGCGGCGCGGCGTGCGTGCTGCTCGCCGGCGCGGGACGGCGCTTCTTCTCGCGCGGCGTAGGCCTCGGGGCCGGTCTGCTGCTCGCGCTCTACGGTCCCGCGCTGTTCTTCACGGGCCTCGTCCACAAGATGGTCCTCGACCTGTTCTTCACGACGGCGCTGCTGTACGCGCTCGCGCGTGCCGACGAGAGGGAGAGCGGGCGCTGGGTCGCGCTCGTGGGCGCCGCGCTCGGGTGTCTCGCCCTCACGCGCGAGAACGCTCTGGCGTGGCTGCCGCTTCTCGCGGGCTGGCTCGCCTGGCGGCAGGGCGCGCGCGCCCTCGTGCCTCTCCTCGTCGGCGCCGCCCTCGTGCTCGGCCCGGTGGCGGTACGCAACGCCGCCGTGGGCGGTCAGCCATTTCTCACGACTTCACAGGCCGGCGTGAACTTCTACCTCGGCAACAACGCCGACGCCGACGGCACGTATACGCCCCTGCGCTTCGGGCGCGGCAGCTTCGCGCAGGAGCGCGAAGACGCCATCGCGCTCGCCG
>DATKFB010000232.1:0-2842 GCA_035544435.1 Polyangia bacterium | reverse complement strand
AGCCGGGCGCGAAGACGCTGGGCAAGCCCGCCTAAACTTTCTTCCGCGCCGAGGACCGACTATCGTGCGGTCCTCGGCCGTGACGACTCACCGCTCGACTCGACCTCGCGCAACTGCCCGCTCGCGCGCCGCCGCGGGTCTCCTCGCGACGTTGGCCTTCTACGCGACGGCTGGCTGCGACCTGCCCGCGGAGCCGCGGCATCCGAAACTCCTCACGCTCGCCGCCCTCGAGGCGCTCGCGGACCCGATGAATCCGGACGCGACCTTCGCCGAGGACAGCGGCGTTCCCGGCGGCCTGCGCGTGCGCGACTACGTCACGAAAGACGACGCCGGCTATCACCTCACCCTGCGCGACACCTGGACGGAACAGTATCGCTCGGCCTACGTCACGGCCGAGCTATGGACCGGGTTCGACGAGGTGTGGCTGCAGCCGATCTACGTGCCGATCACCGGCTTCGTCGACGGCGTTCCCACGAAGCTCGTCGACCCTGCCAAGGGCGCGTGGAGCCCCATCTTCTCGGTGGGCGCCGGCAGCGCGTTCTACAGCCCGTTCTGGCAGATCCGCTACTTCCAGGTGCCCGACGGCACGGACCCCGCCGCGTTCACGTCGGCGCGTCAGGTGATCGATTCGGGCTTGCCGCTCATCAAGGGGCCGGCGCGCGTGCTGTCGCTCGTGGCGGGCGCGGTCGGGCTGCCGCAGACCGTGGCGGGCTCGGGTCAGCAGATCGGCGGCCCCCAGAAAGTCGGCTCCGGATTTCTCGACGGCAAGCCGGTCTCGTTTCTCGACTTTGGCGTGGACACCTTCTCGTGGAGTGGAGATCTGGTCATCGACGAGACGCCCCTCCTCGTGCTCGTCTACCGCGACGCCTCCGGCAACTTGGCCAGGATGAACGTGCCGACCGTGGCCGGCACGGGCCCGCTCTACGCGAATCGCCCGCCCAAGATCGTGGATGGCGTTCCTCGCTACGGCGCGTACTGGCGTCTCTACACGGTCGAGGTGCCGCCCACGGCGCGCATCTTCGCGCCCCCGACGCTTTTCGCGGCCGAGAGCGCCGACTATCCCATGGCGCTCGTCGGAAGCAGCTACGGCCAGGACATCATCGACATGGGCAAGGATGGCGTCTCGCCGTGGCTGGGACGCGTGGCCTTGAACGCGATCGGCGCCGCCGACGGCTCGACGAAGAGCTGCTTCGATTCGTACAAGCAGATCGACACGGTCGAATACGGGAATACGGTGCCCGACCCCTGCGTCTGGCTCGACTCCCAAACGGCCATCGAGCAGCTGATGCCGCACGAGGCAATCAAGAAGACCGACGTCCTCGTGACGTGTCCCTTCGTCTCGTACCACGACGGCGCGGTGACTCCTTGAGAGGGGGGGCGCTGGCTTTCGCCTGCGCGGCCCTCCTCGCGTCGCGCGCGACCGTCGCGCGGGCGCAAACGGCGGAGCCTTCGAGCGGGACGGCGGGCGAGGAGGTCCCGTCCGAGAACGACAGCGAAGGCTACACGCCGCCCGCGGGCACGGCCGCGACGCCGGCCCTCGTTCTGGGTGGCTACGTCGACATCGGTTACGCGCACGCCCAGGGCGACGGCACGAGCTATCCGCCCGGCGACACGCGGCTGCCCGCCGACTACGGCGTCGACACGTTCGCGACCGCCGTCAACTCGCGCGGCGACGTCGCGTCCACCGACTCGCGCGGGCTCTTCACGAACGGTTTCCTGCCGCACTCGGTGGGCATCGGCGGCCGTCCCTCGTTCCTCGTCAACACGGTCGCCGTCGACCTGAAGTACACGCCGCCGTCGGCGCCGCTCATGATCTTCACGCGCCTCCTCGCGTTGCCGCGCTTCTCTGCGACGGGCGACGCGACGCGCGTGCTCGTCGAGCAAGCGTTCGGGCGCGTCGTGCCGTTCGACTCGCTCGAGCTCGCGCTCGCCGTCGGCAAGTTCGACTCGGTCTTCGGCATCGAATACCTCGACAACGAGGCCAACATCCGCACGGGCATCACGCCGTCGCTCGTCGCGCGCTACACGACGGGGCAGTCGTTGGGCGCGAAGCTCTTCTACCGGCTGCAGCTCGCGCCGCTCTGGTCGGCGCTCAGCATCAACGCCGCGGCCACCAACAGCGGCACCTTCGTCGACGCCCTGCAGACGCCCGACGTCAGCCTCACGGGTGTGCCCGTCGGGTCGGTGCGCGTCGGCTACGAGCTCAGCCTGCCGACGGTGCAGGTCAAGCTCGGCGGCTCTGGCATGTACGGCGTGCGAAACGATCAGAGCGACCGCTCCTCGCGCCAGCACGCCCTGGGCGCCGACCTGCGCGTCGCGCTCTTCGGCATCTACCTGAACGCCGAGGTGGTCAAGATCGACGAGGACGCCGGCGGCCCCAAGACGAACGACAGCGGTCAGTTCATGCTCGCGTCCGAGTTTCACGGCCGCGGTTTCTACGGCCAGCTCGCGTACGCACTCGCCGTCGACGCGGGGCCGCTACACAAGGTCACGCCGTACGTCCGCTACGAGCAGCGGCACGCCTGGTTCGAGGGCTTCACGCCGCTCACCGTGGATCGCATCACGGCCGGCCTGCGCGTCGATTTGTGGGACTCGCTGATCGTCAAGGCCGAGGTGCTCGTCAACCGCGAGCTCGCCGGCGCGCCCACGGTCGCCAATAATGTCGAAACGACTTCCGTCGTATACAGCTGGTGACGAGGGAGGCCATGCTCACATCGCTCACACGCCCGTCGCGTCGGCCCACGTCGCGCTTCTCTTCGCCGGCGGCCCTCGTGGCCGTCGCGATGCTGTCTTGGGTCGCGCCTGCCAGGGCCGCCGCGCACGGCTTTGGTCGCGAGTGGCT
>DATKFB010000231.1:0-7924 GCA_035544435.1 Polyangia bacterium | reverse complement strand
CGGCGCCGGCTTCTCGATCACGACGGGCCTACCCGACGAGCTGTCGGCGACGACGCTGTCCGGGTACGCCGCCGTCTTCCTCGCCAACGTCGCCAAGCCGTCCGAGGACCTCGCCGAGGCGGTCACGCGCTACGTAGAGGGCGGCGGCGGCCTCTTCATCTCCGTCGGTGACCGCGTCGATGTCGACGCGTGGAACCAGCGGATGAAGACCCTCCTGCCGCAGCCGCTCGGCCTCAAGCGCACGGCGGCCGCCGCGCCCGGCCGAGCGCCCGAGGGCGAGACGGTCGACCTGCGCCCGGCCGAGCGCCTCGCGCCCCTCGATCGCCGCCACCCCTTGCTCGCGGGCTTCCCGGCCAAGGACGACGGCCTCGCCTCGGCCCGCTTCTTCCAGTTCATGCTCCTCGAGCCCGTGCCCGACGCGCCGGGGCGCTCGGTCGTGTTGCGCTACGAGAACGGCGCGCCCGCGCTCGTCGCTTCCGACGTCGGCCGCGGGCGCGTTCTTTTGCTGACGACGACGGTCGATCGCGAGTGGACCGACCTGCCCATCCGACCGGGGTTCCTGCCCCTCATGCAGGAGGCCGCGCGCTTCCTCGCGGGCGCCCCCGGGTCGGATTCGGTCTCTGCGGTCACCGTCGGCCAGCGCCGCGAGATCGGCGTCGGCGCCGAGGATGTGCGCATCGAGATCGTCAAGGCCGACGGCCAGTCGCGCTGGCTCACGCCCGAGTCGCGTCCGGCCGCGGCGCGCGCGACCGAGGCGCACGGCCGGCGCACCGTGACGTTCGCCGAGACGGACGAGCCCGGCCTCTACCGCGTGCGCGCCTCGCGCGCCGACGGCACCGTCGTCGAGCGCGCCTCGGAGAGCTTCGTCGTCAATCTGGACCCCGCCGAGTCGAATCCCGCGCGCCTCGCCGACGACCAGCGGCCCGACCGCGCGCCCACGGGCATTGCGGCGGCTGCCGCCCCCAAACGGCGCCTCGAGCTGTGGCACTTCCTCTCGGCGGCCGTCCTCCTCTGCGTCCTCGCGGAGTCTCTGTTGACCCTGCGGCTGCGACGCGGCAGGGTCAAGGCGTGAACAAGCAATTCGGAAACGACGACGAGCGCATCGCCGCGTACGTCAAGAAGACTTACGCCCCCGAAGACGACGTCCTGCGCGAGATCCGCGAGCGTTGCAAGCGCGAAGGCCTGCCCGACATCCAGATCGGCGCGCTCGACGCCCGCCACCTCGAGGTGCTCGCCTCGGTCGCGGGCGCGCGCCGCGCCGTCGAGATCGGCACGCTGGGCGGGTACTCGGGCGTCTCGCTCCTGCGCGGCATGGGCATCGGCGGCGTCCTCGACACCATCGAGATCGAGCCGCGCCACGCCGAGGTCGCGCGCGAGAGCTTCCGGCGCGCCGGCTACACGACGCAGGCGCGCATCCACCTCGGCGCGGCCGCGCAGGTCCTCCCCAAGCTCGGCGCCCAGGAGCCGTACGACCTGTGCTTCATCGACGCCGACAAGGAGAGTTACCCCGACTACCTCAACTGGGCCGCAGACCACCTGCGTCCGGGCGGCCTCGTCCTCGCCGACAACGCCTTTCTCTTCGGCGAGCTCGCCGACAAGCCCACGGGAGTGCGCGCGACGGTCATCGCCGCCATGCAGGCCTTCCACCAGATCCTCGCCAACAGCGGCCGCTTCCGCGCCACCGTGCTGCCCACGGGCGAGGGCCTCGCCATAGGCGTGCGAATCTAGGGTTCGGTTCACGCGAAGGGGACGCCGACCGCGCGGCAAACGCGGCGAATGGCGCGATGCGAGGTGTCAAGCGCGCTCCTGCCTTGAGTGCCGCCATGAGGATCTGCGCGTCGGCCGGCGAGACGCGATGCGGCGGCCCGTTTGCCGAGGAGAGCGCGAAGCCCCTCCTCGACGAGCGCCATCTTCGTTACCCCTGGATGCGCCTCGACGACCTCGGCGAGCAGCTCTTCGTTCACGTTGAGCGTCATACGCACGATATGCATAAGTACGTAATATTGATGCGCCTAGCCCTCGTCAACGGAGCTCCCGGCCCGCGCGACGGTGGGCTCACTCCGCGACGGGCGAGGGCTTCGCGGGCGCTCCGGTGCCGGCGCTCTTGAACGAGCCCGCGAGCGCGCGGTGGGCCGCGGTCCCGAGCAGGGAGGGCAGCATGGCGGACGGCGCGGGCATGGGAACCGTGCAGGCCGCCTTGAGGGCCACGACGCGGGCGGCGCTCTCTTCGACGCGCGCGCGGAAGTCGGCGCGCGCCTCGGCGGCGCGCACGAGGGCCTCGTGAGCCGCCACCTGGCGCGCCACGGGCTCGCGCACGAGGAGGTGATCGGCGCCGGCCTCGATGCACCCGACGGCGAGCTCCTCGATGGGATAGCGATCGGCGACGGCCTTCATGCCGAGGTCGTCGCTGACGACGACGCCCCGGAACCCGAGCTCGCCGCGCAGCAGGTCCCCGAGGATGCGGCGCGAGAGCGTCGCCGGCCGATCGGGATCGAGCGCCGGGTAGAGCACGTGCGCCGTCATCAGGGCCTCCATGCCGGCGGCGGCCGCCGCCCCGAACGGCGCGAGCTCGATTGCGCGCAGGCGCGCGGCTTCGTGCGTGACGACCGGCAGCTCGAGGTGCGAGTCAGCGCGCGTGTCGCCGTGCCCGGGAAAGTGCTTGCCGCACCCCACGACGCCCGCGGCGCGCAGGCCGCGCCAAAACGCCAGCGCCTGCGTCGCCGCCGCCTCGGGCGTCACGCCGAAGGCCCGGTTGCCGATGACCGGGTTGGCCGGGTTGGTGTGGACATCGAGCACGGGCGCGAAGTCCCAGCCGATGCCCAGCGCCGCGAGCTCCTCGCCGAGCGCGCGCCCCACCTGCTGCGTGCGCGCCGCATCGCCCGCCCCTCCCACGGAGAGCATGGGGGGCCAATCGGTCGCGATCCCGCGCAGGCGCATGACGAGCCCACCCTCCTGATCGATCGATACGAGCAGCGGCAGGTCGTCGGGCGCCGCCTCCCGCAGCGCGCGCACGAGGGCGGCCACCTGCCCCGCGCTCTCGATGTTGGGCCGGAAGAGCATGACGCCACCCACGGCGGACGAGGCGATGCGCGCCCGCAGCTCCTCGGGCACCGCCACGCCGTCGAGCCCGACGGAGAGCAGCTGACCGCAGAGCCGCGACAGCGCGCTCAAGGCCGCCTCGGGACAGGCAACCGGCCACGGCGCGCCGGGGTCAAAGTCCGCATCGTCGTCTCCGCATGATAGGGACGAAACGTCCGCATTCCACTTTCAAATGGACAGCCTGCTGATATAAGTTGCGGACCTTTTAGCCGAACCGCCCGTGCCCGCCCACATTTCGCCGTCAATGATCAAGGTCAAGCGCATCGACCACGTCGCCATCGCCGTCGCCGATCGCGACGCCTCCTCGAAGCAACTCGCCGGCTTGCTCGGCCTGGCTGTCGGGGCGCGCGAGCACGTCGCGGGCCAAAAGACCGATGTCGCCTTCCTGCTCGCGGGCCAAGGGTCGCAAGCATCGGACGACGGCGCGGCGCTCGAGCTTTGCGCGCCCGTCGGCAACCAGAGCTTGCAGCGCTTCCTCGACGCGCGCGGCCCCGGCCTCCACCACGTCTGCTTCGAGGTCGACGACTTGCCCGCCGCCCTGGCAAGCCTCAAGGCCGCCGGCGTGCGCCTCATCGACGAGACGCCCCGCCTGGGGGCGCGCGGCCACTGGGTGGCCTTCCTGCATCCCGCGGCGACAGGCGGCGTCCTGTTCGAGCTGTGCGCCGCGGGCCACGGCGGGAAACCGGCATGATGCGCGGCCGCAGGCTCCTGGGCGCGGCCGCCGGGCTCGCGCTGCTCCTCGGTCTACTACGCGGGACCGCCGTGCGCGCCCAGATGGGCGGTATGGGCCAGCCGGGCGGCGGCATGGGCGCGCCTCCCACGGGGCAAGAGCCCAAGGAAGAGGGTCCGGCCGAGGAAGCGCCAGAGGAGGCCGCGCGCCCGACCGACCTCGAGCCGCTCGCTGGCTACCCCGAACAGAACAAGCGCAAGCTGCAAATCTTCGAGGTCGACGGCTACCTGCGGCTGCGCGCGGACTACATGCACAACTTCTTCCTCGGCCAGGGCTACTCGGCGCTGCCGACGACGCTCCCCGACGGAAGCCCGGCGCTCTTCGGGCTGCCGCCCTTCCCGGTTCCGCTCGAGTGCGCGCGGCCGACCGGCACGACATCGGCGGGCGGCTCGGCCATCGTCAACAAGCCAGGGAACGCGGGCGGGTCCTGCGACCACAAGAACATCGGCGCCGCCAACCTGCGCTTGCGTCTCGAGCCCACGCTCAACGTCACCGACATGGTGCGGGTGCACGCGCAGTTCGACGTCCTCGACAACACGATCCTCGGTTCGACGCCCGACTCGCTCGCCGGGATCCCGGGCTACAACCGCCCCGCGGCCAGCATGGTCAACGGCATGGTGTCGCCGACGTCGCTCAACGGAGCGGCGCCCACGGCGTTTCAGTACACGACGGAGGATCCGCCGCAAATCGGCCAGAACGGCTTCGTCTCGAGCATCGTCGCCAAGCGCGCCTGGGCCGAGATCGACAGCGAGTTCGGCTCGGTGCGCTTCGGGCGCATGCCCTGGCACTGGGGCCGCGGCATCGCCTACAACGACGGCGGCTGTCCCGACTGCGACGTCGGCACGACCGTCGACCGGGTGATGGCGCTCACGCAGCTCTACGGGCACCAGATCGCGGTCGCGTGGGATCTCGGGCCGCAGGGCTACACGTCGCAGCAGCTCAACCTGGGCCAGATGTCTCCGTACGGATATCCGTACGACCTGTCGCAGAACGACGACGTCCTCCAGCTCATGGCCTCGATCGCGCGGCGGGACAACCCCGTCCAGCTGCGAGAGCGCATCGACCGCGGCGAGCCGGTGCTAAACTACGGCCTGCAGGTCGTCTACCGCAACCAGGGCAACACCGTGACGCCCATGGACGCGACGACCAACGCGGCGATGTCGACGACGGGCCCGCAGCCCCTCACGCCCGAGCAGCTCAACAAGGCCGAGCCGCTCGGCGCGCTCTCGGTGACGCCCGACGTGTGGGCCAAGTTCTACTACAAGGCGCTAACGCTGGAGTTCGAGGGGATCGGCGTGTTCGGCAAGATCGATCACCCGGGCGTGCTCGCCGTCGATCAACAGCAGGTGACGCTGCGCCAGCTCGGGTGGGTCGTCGCGGGCGAGCTCAGGCTCTATCGCGATGCGTTCTTCGTCGGCCTCGAGACGGGCGGCGCGACGGGCGACCAGGCCGAAGACCCAAGCCAGTACCTCAACTATCGGTGGAAGTTCGTCCAGCAGCCGGCCGGCGATCACGCCATCAACGATTTTCATTTTTCGCCCGATTACCACATCGACGAGATCCTCTTTCGGCACATCATGGGCACGGTGACGAACGCCCTCTACGTCAAGCCGCAGACGTCGTACTGGTTCGACCTCGGGCAGAACCGCGCTATCGGTCTCAACGGCAGCATCATCTATAGCGTGGCGCAGGTGCCGGTCTCGACGCCCGGCAACGCCATCAACTACGGCCTCGAGGGCGACCTGGGCGTCAACTACCGGAATACGGGCGAAGGCGTGTACGGCGGCGTGACCTGGGCCCTCTTCTTTCCGATGGCCGCCCTCTCGCGCCCCGTCTCGCTGTGGGGCGACAACGGCGCCGGTACCACGGCCGCCCAGACGCTCCGCGTCTTCATGGGCGTCAGATTTTGATCTGACAGGGGACGGCTCGCTGCCGCTCGCGCCCCCCGGTCCCCCTCGCTACTTTCTTTTGTCGGTCGCCGTTTTACCGTCGTCCGAAACCTTGAAGGTCTTAAGGCGTTCTTCGGCGTCTTTGCGCGAGGCGGCGTCCTCGTGGATGCCGTACTTGAGGTAGTTCTCGAAGGCCTCGCGCGCCTCGTTGGTCTTCTTCTCCTGCGAATACAGCACGCCGAGGTCGTAGTAGGCGGGCGCGTACCTCGGGTCCTTGTCGAGCGCGAGTCGGTACTCGGCGATGGCCTCGTCGGTCTTGCGCTCGCGGCGAAAGACGACGGCGAGGTCGAAGTGAAGATCGGCGTCCTCGGGCCGCAGCGTGATGGCCTTGCGCAGCGCCGTGATGGCGCCGTCGTGGTCGTCGGTCTTGGACTTGGCGATGCCCAGGTTGGTCCACGCCTCGGCGGCGTCAGGCTTGACGTCGGTGGCCTTCTGTAAGTGTTCGATGGCGTGCTTGTAGTCGCCCTTCTGCTTGTACGCGAACCCCAGCGACACGCGCGTCTCGTAGTCGTCGGGCTTGAGGTCGAGCGCCGCCTCGAGCTCACGGATGCCGTCGTCGAGGCGCTTGAGGCGCACGTAGGCCGCGCCGAGGTTGCTGCGCGCCGTCGCGTCCTTGGGCTGCAGCTTCACCGTCTTTTCGAACTCGCCCGCGGCGCGCGCGTAGTCGCCCTCGCCCCGGTAGAGGTTGCCGAGCGTGAGGTGGGCGGCGGCGTAGTCGGGGCGCATCTGGATGGCCTTTTGGCACTCGGCGATGGCGTCGGGCACCTTGCCTTCGCGCTTGTACTGCAGCGCGAGGGTGTAGTGCCCGGCGGCCTCGTCGGCGCGCGCGGGGCCGGGGGCTACCAGGGCCAAGGCCAGCGTCAAGCCGAGCGCGCCGAGCGTGAGGGCCGCTGTCTGTCTCTGCATCGCTGCCTCCGAGAGTGGGTGCGGGTACCGCGATTTCCAGAGTACCACCGACCCTAACGCAGCGTCTTGGCGCACTCGCGCCGCTCCACGGTATATTTCACGTTCATGTTGCAGTCGCTGCTGGTGACCTTCCGGGAAGGCCTCGAGTCCTTCCTCATCGTGGGCGTCATCAGCGCTTACCTGCGCAAGACGGGACGCTCGGCCCTCCTGCGCGGCGTCCACGTGGGCCTGGGCCTCTCGGTCGTGACGTGCATCCTGGGCGCCTGGCTCTGGCAGCAGGTGCCGAACCAGCCGCTCTACGAGGGCGTGGCCGCCTTCGTGGCCGCCGGCTTCGTGGGCGCGCTGCTGTGGCAGGCCGTGCGCGTGGGCCGTCGCATCAAAGGCGCGATCGAGGCCCGCGTCGACCGGATGGCCGGCGTCGAGGGCGCCTCGCCGAGGCGCGCGCGCTCTCTCGCAGGCGTCGCGCTCGCGACGGCCATCCTCGTGACGCGCGAAGGGCTCGAGGCCGTCTTCTACCTCGGCGTGCAGGCCTTCGCGATCAAGACGGCCGACGTCGTCGTTGGCGCCGCGGCTGGCCTCGTCCTCGCGGCCGTCATTGCCTGGACGTGGACGCGCTTCGCGCATCGGCTGAATCTCGGCGTCGTGCTCAAAGTCACCTCGATCTTCCTCGGTGTGTTCCTCGTCCAGCTCGTCATCTATGGCGTCCACGAGCTCGCCGAGAGCGGCGTCATCGAGGGCAGCCGCGCCTTCCACGACGCCACCGAGATCGTCGGGCCGGACGGGCGCATCGGCCACCTGCTCTCCTATTCGCTGCTCGCGGCGCCCCTGCTCTACCTCTTCTGGGCGCGCCGCGCCAAGGCCGCCAACCGGCCGGCCGCGCCGGCCTGAGCGGGCCGTCAGAGCTTCGAGTGCAGCACGCGCGACAGCTCGCGGTAGCCGAGGCGATCGTAGAACGCCTCGGCGGCGCGGTTGCCGGACCAGACCGTGAGGACGAGCTCGGCCGCGCCCTGGCGGCGCGCCCAGGCCGCGACCTCCTCCATGAGCCGCGCGCCCAGGCCGCGGCGGCGGCGGGCGCCCGTCACGACGAGCATCTCGACGTGTCCGCGGCGCAGCGGCACCATCGCCGGATCGGGCGGCGTCTCGTAGACGCGCACCGAGACCACGCCCGTGAGCGCGGCGGGCGCGCGGCCGCCCTCCCGTGCCTCGCCGTCCTCGGCCACGAAGACGGCCGTGTCCGCCG
>DATKFB010000230.1:0-6179 GCA_035544435.1 Polyangia bacterium | reverse complement strand
CGCCAGCTGCCGCCGCCGAACCAGCCCTCGACGAGCTTGTAGAAGCGTTGGGAGCAGCAACATCGTGAGCAGCGTCGACGAGATGAGGCCGCCGATGATGACGATCGCGAACGGCCCCTGCGTGTCCGAGCCCATGGTGTGCGACATGGTGGCCGGCAGCAGGCCGAGCGACGCGAGCAGCGCCGTCATGAGCACGGGCCGCAGCCGCTGCGCGACAGCGTCGAGGATGGCCTCCTCGCAGTCTGGCGTGCGTTCGCGCGCCTGCCGCGCGTAGGTGATGAGCAAGACGCCGTCCATGACGGCGACGCCGAAGAGCGTAATGAACCCAACGGCCGCCGACACCAACAGCGGCGAGTGCGGAAGGTAGAGCGCGAAGACGCTGCCCACCGTCGCGAACGGCACCACCGACAGGACGACGAGGGCCAGCAGCGCCGCCTGGAACGTCATGTAGAGCAGCGCGAAGATCGCGAGGATCAAGATGGGGACGATGACGCTGAGGCGCTTCATGGCGCGGCGCTGGTTCTCGAACTCGCCGCCCGAGGTGACGTAGTAGCCTCGGCCGCCTGGCCCGGGCAGAGCGTGATGATCATCACCTGGACGTTCGTGACGTCCGGGAAGGCCTCGATCTTCAGCTTCGTGAATGTGAAGATCCCGAAGTCGCCGAAGGCCAGGGTCGCGAGCCGCGTGAACGCGCGCTTGTGGACGGCGAAGTCGATGAGTCGATTGAGCATGGAGACCCGACGTCCCCGGCAGCAACCTTCGTGCCGCCGTTGACAGGCTGGAAATCTGACGCTGACGCCCCCTTGACCTCGGCGTTCCCCCCAAGGAACTTTCGACTACCTAGAAGAATCTTTCAGTCGGGGACCTAGAGCCCGTAGTCGGAGATCTTCTTGGCCACCGTCGGGTAAGAGACGCTGAGGAGGCGCGCCACCTGTGTCTTGTTGCCCCCCGTGAGCTGCAAGAGGCGCGCAATGTATTCCCGCTCGAGGGCGTCGAGGCTCGGCGGCCGCCCGTCGGCCAGCTCGACCGAGAAGAAGGCCGGCGTGGCCGCGCCCCCGGCCTCTCCCAGCGTCGGCCCGCTGATGACGATGTGTTTGGGCTCGATGAGGGCATCGGTCGAGAGGATGACCGCCCGCTCGACGAGGTTGCGCAGCTCGCGCACGTTGCCGGGGTAGTCGTAGGCGAGGAGGACGCGCTCCGTCTCGGGCGCGAAGGCAACCGCCGCCTTGCGCAGGCGCGTCCGGAAGCGCGCCAGGAAGTGCGTCGCGAGCGGCAGGATGTCCTCGCGCCGGTCGCGCAGCGGCGGCACGCGGAGGTGGAACACGTCGAGCCGGTGATAGAGGTCGAGGCGGAAGGCGCCGCGCTGGACGAGGGCGGCCAGATCCTTGTTCGTCGCGGCCACGACGCGCACGCTCACCGTGAGATCGCGCGTGCCGCCCAGACGCCGGAACGTCATCTCCTCAAGCACCTTGAGGAGCTTGGCCTGCATCGCGACGGACATCTCGCCCACCTCGTCCAGGAAGAGCGTGCCGCCGTCGGCCTCCTCGAAGAGGCCACGCTTCGTGCCTTTGGCGTCGGTGAAGGCCCCGCGCTCGTGACCGAAGAGCTCGCTCTCGAGCAGGCTCTCGGGCACCGAGGCGCAGTTGATCTCGACGAACGGTCCGTCGCGGCGACCCGGCGTCCGGCGGTGGATGAGGTCGGCGATGTGCTCCTTGCCCGTGCCCGACTCGCCCTGCACGAGCACGGTCGTGTCGGTGGCCTGCGCCACCTTGTCGACCATGTCGACGACGGCGGCCATGGCCGGCGACGCGCCGGCCACGAAGGCGCCGAGCGCCACGGCGGCGCGCCCCGCGAGCTGACCCGTGAGCTGACGGACCTGCGCGCGCAAGCGTTTGGCCTCGAGCGCCTTGCGCACGGTGACGACGAGCTCGGGGAGCTGCAGCGGCTTCGACAGATAGTCGAAGGCGCCGAGCTTGACGGCCTGCACGGCGCTCGTGATGTCGGCGTAGGCCGTCGCGATGACGACGAGGGTGTCGAGGCCACGCTCGCCGGCCTCGCGCACGATGGCCTCGAGCACGGCGATGCCGTCGGTGTCGGGCAGGTGGCGATCGAGGATCACGAGATCGCAAGGCTCGCGCTGCCAGGCTGCGAGGCCCGCGTGACCACTCGCCGCCGTCGTGACCGCGAAGCCCTCTGACGAGAGCGCCTCCTCGGCGACGATGCGGAACGTCTTCTCGTCGTCGACGACGAGGACGGTCGGCTTCACGCGGGCCTCGTCCGGTCGGCGGCGTCTGCGCGCCACTCGCCGACGTCGCGGTCGCGCTCGCCGGCGGCGCGCCCGTCGAGGTCGCGCGGCAGCACGACGCGAAAGCGCTCGCCGCCGAGCGCCACCGAGGTGCCGCCCTCGAGCGTGCCGCCGTGCGCCTCGACGTAGCGCCGCGAGGTCGGCAGCCCCAGCCCCGTGCCGTTGGGCTTGGTCGTGAAGAACGGCTCGAAAAGGTGCTCGCGCGCGTCCGGCGAGAGGCCCGGGCCGTCGTCCTCGACCTCGATGACGGCGTCGGAGCCGGCCGCGTACGCGCGCACGCGCACCGTCCGGCCCGCCTCGACGGCGTTCTTCACGAGGTTGACGATGACGCCCTGGATCTTATGCGCGTCGCACACGGCGGACAGCGAGGCCGGCGCGTCGATGCTCAGGTCGCCACCTCGCTCGCCGACGAGATCGGCGAGGAGCTCGCCCGCGGCGCTCACCACGACCGCGAGATCGGCGCGCGCGCGCTCGATGCGCGGTACGCGCGAGAACGACAGCAGCGAATCGACGACGTCGCGCAGGCGCGCGATCTCGTGCGCGACCTGGGGGTGCAGGCGGGCCACGCGCGCCGTGTTGGTCGGCTCTTGCACGATGAGCTCGACGGCCATGCCGAGGCCGTTGAGCGTGTTCTTGAGCTCATGGGCGATGGCGGCCGAGGTCTTGCCCATGGCGGCGAAGCGCTCCGCCTCTACCAGGGCCTGCTGAGCGGCCGTAAGCTCGCGCGTGCGGTCGGCCACGCGCTGCTCGAGCAGCGCCGCGGCATCGCGCAGTTCCTGATCGCGCTTCTGGATCGACGTCTCCATGTGCTCGAACGCCGCCACGAGCGCCGCGACCTCCTCGGTGCCCGCGGCCCGCGGCATCTGCAAGGCGGGCACGTGCTCGCCTCGCGCGATGCGCGTCGCGCCCTCCCCGAGCACCTGCAGCGGCCGCGCCAGGTAAGCGGACAGCGCGATGCTCGCCAACCCCGCCAGCAACAGGCCGAACAGCAAGAACCCGCCCAGCGTGAACGCCTGCTGCTTGAGGTTCGCCGTGAGCGTGCGCCACGGCCACGAGAATACGACGGCGAACCTCGTGCCACCCTTGACGGGCGAGTAGGCGAACAGCGCCTCTTGCCCATGGGCCTGCCCCGTCATCGTGCCCGAGCCCCCGCTGGCCGCCAGCTCGATGGCGCGGCTCCAGTCGGAGCCCTCGGCGGCGCGCGCCCGGTCGGTGGGGTAGATCACCTCGCCGGTCTCGTCGACGAGCACGGCGTCCGTCTCGCGCGGCAGGTTGTCGTGCAGCGACGGCGCGATGACGTTGTCCTCGGCGAAGGCGATGACGCCCACGAGCGCGCCCGCGAAGCGGCCGCCGCGCCGCAGCGGCTGCACGATCTTCAACGTGCGCCCGAGCCCCGGCTCGTCGGCCGTGCGAAAGAGCGGCCGCGCCGGCAGGTCGCGCGCGGCCTTGAACCAGGCCCGGTCGCCGAAGTGCTGGCCGCGATACCCGGCCCGCTCGGGCACGGAGCGCAGGCACGTCCCGTCGGCCGAGAGCAGCAGCACGGCGGTGTTGTAGAGCGTCGAGTTCCGCTCGCCCGCGAGCAGATCCTCTGGGGTCGCCTCGCCCTGGTCGCCGACGGGCGCCGTCGGGGGCTGCGCGGACAGCCGCGCCAGCTCATCCTCCAAGATCTCGAAGTTGTCGCGGAGCGCAAAGGCCCGATTCTCCGCGAAGAGCTGGTACTCCGTCGTGAGCTCCCGCCGCATGCTGCGCGCCGACTGGTAGATAGCCGTCCCCCCGCCCAGGCCGATCGACAGCACGAGCAGCGACGACAAGACCAACGAGAGCTCCGTGCGGAGAGTCAGGCCCGCAACGCTACCATCAGCGGCCGCTCATGTCCGCGAGGGCCTCAAAATGTGGGCTCCGAGCCCCGCTCTGCCCCGGGAGCGACCTGCATTTTTTTACGTACATTGTACCGCTCCGAAACACGTCCTTGACCATTTGGCGCCTAAGTTAGTCCTCGTGAACATCGCAGAAGACCAGCGAGGGGAGGGCCGGATGATGTGGAATCTGGGCCGGATGGCCGGGACGGGCAGCGCGACCGCGAACGAAGCGCGCGAGTCGCGTCCACGTGCGAGCGAGTCGGTGGGGTTCGCGGCGAAGGTGATCGGCATCGGCGTGTTCGCCGGCCTAATGCTCACCTACTGCAACGCCCTCATCGACGCCTGCTTCCGCGGCCTGCATTGATCTGTCTAGTTCGGGACCCTGACTGGGCCCCGCGCCCCCGGCGCTCCTAGAACGAGCGAAGCTAGGTCTCGTCGACGCGGCTGGGTTCGTTGACAAGCCGCTAACGGCGCGCTACCAAGAACGCTTTCGGGCGTTTAACTCAGCGGAAGAGTGCGTCCTTCACACGGACGAAGTCGTAGGTTCAATCCCTACAACGCCCACCGAGCTCTTCAGAGCCGCGTTGCGAGGATCGTCAGCGCCGCCGCGGCGAGCCCGACCAGGACCGCGTCGCGCGTGATGCCGGACGCCACCGCGCGACTGCGAAGAGCGTCGCTCGGGTCCGCGGGCGTCTTCGAGAAGTCTTCGTGCTCGAAGGTGCCCTCGCCGGCGCGCGACACGCAGGTCTTGCGACCGGCCTGTAGGAAGCCTACGGCCGCCAGGGCCGCCGGGAGGAACACCACGAGGCACCAATACCAGGGCGTGCGTGCGCCGATCAAGCCCGCGACGAGCAGGATCCCGGCCGCGACGTTCCAAGCTCCGAACACGCGCCTGCGGCGGACGCCCGCCGGCGAGATGTTGGGCCGGCAAGGGGCGCCCCCGATGACCGTGGCGGTGCGTTCCATGCACGGGATCTAGCACCCCGCGCCCGCGCGCGCCGGTTGGTCTGATATACCAGCGGCGGCCCATGGACCCCAAACCGTTCTCAGAGCTCGAGCTGCCCGCGCCCCTCGCCCAAACGATCGCCGCGCGGGGCTACGAGCGCACGACGGCCGTCCAGGCGGCCGTGGCGAGCCCGGAGCACGCGGGGCGCGACCTCCTCGTGTCGTCGGAGACCGGTTCGGGCAAGACGCTCGCGTTCGGCATCGCCCTCGCGGAGAGCCTGCTCGCCGAGGCGCCTGCGCCCGCGGCCCACCGGCCCGCCGGACCGCGCGCGCTCGTCATCACGCCGACGCGCGAGCTGGCGACGCAGGTGCGCAACGAGCTGCACTGGCTCTTCGCGAAGACCAAGCTGCGGCTCGGGGTCTTCACGGGCGGCACAGACGTCCGCGGCGATCTCGCGCAGCTGCGCCCGGGCGTCGACCTCGTCGTCGGGACGCCGGGGCGCCTCGTCGATCTGGTGACGCGCAAGAGCTTGCGCCTCGAAGGCGTGCAGACGGTCGTGCTCGACGAGGCCGACGAGATGCTCGACATGGGCTTCCGCGAGGATCTCGAGACGCTGCTCGCCGCGCGCGCCGGGACCGTCGCCAATGGTCAGCCTGATCGCGCCCGCACGCTCATGTTCTCGGCGACGCTGCCCAAGCCCATCCTCGCGCTCGCGGCGCGCTACCAGCACGACGCCGTCCGCATCGACGCCCGGACGCGCAAGGGCGCCGCCGACGACGGGCACCAAGACATCAGCTACGTCGTGCACCTCGTGGCCATTGGGGAGCGCGTGCCCGCCGTCGTCAACGTGCTGCGCCAGCACGCCGGCCTGCGCGCCATCGTCTTCGGAACGACGCGCGACGGCGTGGCCGAGCTGCACGAGCAGCTCGGCAAGCGCGCCTTCCGCGCCGTCGTGCTCTCGGGCGACAGAGCCCAGTCCGAGCGCACGCGCGCCCTCGCGACGCTCCGCAACGGCGACGCGGATCTGCTCGTCGCGACGAACGTCGCGGCGCGCGGCCTCGATCTGCCG
>DATKFB010000229.1:0-4893 GCA_035544435.1 Polyangia bacterium | reverse complement strand
GAGGCAGAACTGCGCGGCCCACATCTGGTGCTGGCCGACGTCCGTCGTGATGATCGAGTCGCGCCCGCCCAGCTTGTCGAGGCGATCGAGGACGTGCTGCGCGCGCAGGCCGCCCTTCTTGAGATACTTGAGCGGGTACTGCTTGCGCCAATCGGCGATCTGCTTGAGCCAGTCGGCCGAGTCGAGCTTCGAGACGTGCGGCAACAGATCTTCGATGGAGAGGCGCGCGTCGCCCGCGAGGCACACGTCGGGGCGCACGATCTTGTTGAACTCGGCGACGTCGATGTCGACGTGGATCTTCGTGGCGCCCACGCAGAACTCGCTGAGCTTGCCCGTGATGCGGTCGTCCCAGCGCGCGCCGATCGCCATGATCATGTCGCAGTTCGTGACGGTCTTGTTGGCGTAGGCCGTGCCGTGCATGCCGAGCATGCCCTGGTGGAGCGGGTGCTCCTCGGTGCACGCGCCCTTCCCGAGCAGCGTGTTGACGATGGGCGCCTGCAGCTTCTCGGCGAGCGCGATGATGGCCTCGCCTGCGCCAGAGATGACGGCGCCGTGGCCCACGTAGAGGACGGGGCGGCGGCTGCGCGCGATGAGCGCGGCAGCCTTCTTGACGGCGGCCGCGTCGGGATGCCCTGGGACGTGGTAGCCAGGCAGGTCCATCTCGATCTTGAGCGGGTCTTGCAGCGACGTCGTGCAGGGCGCGCTCGTCACGTCCTTCGGCAGATCGATGAGAACGGGGCCGGGGCGGCCGGTCGTCGCGAGGTGGAACGCCTCGCGCGTGATGCGCGGGATGTCGTTCGCGTTCTTCACGAGGTACGAGTGCTTCACGACCGGGTACGTGATGCCCGTGACGTCGGCCTCCTGGAAGGCGTCCTTGCCGAGCATGGGCGAGATCGTCTGGCCCGTGAGAACGATCATGGGGGCCGAGTCCATGAGCGCCGTCAGCAGACCCGTCACGGTGTTGGTCGCGCCGGGGCCGGAGGTCACGAGCACGACGCCCGGCTTCCCGGTCGCGCGCGCGTAGCCGTCTGCCATGTGCGTCGCGCCTTGCTCGTGGCGCACGAGGATGAGCTTGATCTTTGAGTCGACGAGAGCGTCGAAGATCGGCATGGCCGCGCCGCCCGACAGCCCGAAGACGTACTCGACCCCCTGCGCCTCGAGGCATCGGATGAGCGCCTCGGCGCCGGTCAGGGCCTTGGCGAGGGCCGGTGCGGCGGAGGTCTTGCTCGCTTCTTTGTTCCCTTCGTGGGGCGAGGATGAATCGCGAGCGGTAGGTGAGGTCGTCACGGGAGTGGGCACTGGAAGTCTCCTTTGGGGAAGGGCGACGACGAGGCTAGGCCGAAATGGCACCATCGTCGAGCAATTTTTTGATCGCTGTGGACACACTTGGACAAAACAGACCATTTTGACGCGATGCCCGAATAAAATATCTTATTGGTCCATCGAAATGAGTCTGATCAAGCGCGTATTGCTTATTGCGTCATAAACGCATACGACGTCCCGTCCATCCCCATAAGGGCGGCCGTTCGGTTAGATCGCCGCGGCCGTCAGTCGTCGCCGCGAACGCGGCCGCGGGTCGACTTCTTCGTTGAATGGGCGTGCTTGTCTGCGAGCATGCGCTGCTTGGCGCGGCGCGAGCGGCGGCGTTTCTGGCGGCGGACCTTTTCGGCCTCCTGCTGACGCGCGCTCTGCTTGCCGAGGCGCTGCTCCTCGATCTTGTCGGCCAGCAACGCGCGCGCGATGAGGCGGTTGGCGCCCTGGCTGCGCTCGCGCTGGCACTTCACGAAGGTTCCGCTCGGGCGGTGAACGAGCACGACGCAGGTCGCGACCTTGTTGACGTTCTGGCCTCCCTTGCCGCCCGAGTGGACGAAGCTCTCGTCGAGATCGTCCTCGCGAATGCCGAGCGCCGCGAGGCGGCTCGCGACGGCGCGCGCGCGGTCACCCGAAAGAGGCATGCGCCAAGGTTGCGTGCGGCGGCGATGCTGTCAATACTGCGGCCCGGCGTCCTAGCCCCGACACCTTCGTCGGGCGAGCGGCGCGGGAGGTGGTCATGACGAGAGCACTCTCGGTCGGCGCGTGGGTGGGGCTTTCATTGGCGCTCGCGGGCGCGGGGGCGCTCACGGGCGCGTGCAACCAGGCGTCGCAGCCGGCCGCGCCGCCGCCGGCGACGTCGCCCGTCAAGCCGCCCGAGCCGACGCCGCCCAAGGGGGATGCGGGCGCGTCCAAGCCGAAGATGATCGCGAACCCCGACGGGCTCAGCCTCGCCGAGCGCATCGCCAAGCGCGAGGCCGCGGAGAAGAAGGTGGCCGCCGATCTCGCGGTCGCGGAGCATGATCGGCTCGTCAAGTACGATCGCGGCAAGCTTCCGCTGCACGTGCAGACGTTCACCTTCATCACGAAGACGCGCGGGCAGTATGACGCGCTCGAGAAGAAGCTCGCCGCCGAGGCCGACAAGACCAAGGCCAAGGTCGAGGTCGAGAAGCTGGCCGCCTCGCTGCGCCCCGGCATCGTGGCCGCGGGCAAGAAGATGGCGACGATCGATCCGAAGGGCGGCAATTCGAACGTCACGACCGACTACGACGTGATGCTGAACGCGCTCGCGAACGACTACCCGGATGCGCTCATCGCATCGATCGACGGGGCCAAGCAAGCGCTTGGCGAGCAGAAGGCCGAGCTCGACAAGCGGGAGAAGAAGATCACGGCGTGGATCGGGGAGCTCAAAGCGAAGAAGTGACACGATCCTGATATGCTGATTCGGCCGATTCGGGCCGGGCCGCCGGGCGCCGTTTGGGGCCGCGCAGAGCTGTCGGTTACAGGATGCAAAGATGTTTGAGCCGTCAGTTGGTTGGGCTCGGCTTCTTTTTCGCTCTTGCTGGCGCTCCGCCTGCACGACCAGCGCTTTGGCCCGCGAGGTTTCCGTCGAGCTAGGGTGAGGCGGAGTCTTCCTCGGGCGAACCAGAGTCTTCGGGCCCGGTGAACGCCGTGGACTTCTTCGTGACGCGGTCGTTGATGGCGTTTTGCAGGAAGGTCTTGGCGGCCTCGTTCCAGACGTCGCCGTAGGTCTGGGCATAGACGAGCGCCTCTTCGAGCGAGCCCGGCTGCGTGCCGGCGAGGTTCTCGACGCGGCGTCGCACGCGGCCGAGGACGGTCTTGCCGTAGTGCGGGTTCGCGTCGAGCGCGGCGTCGAGCGCGGCGCGCGCCTTGGCCTCGGCGCCCGCGGTGATGTGGGCGAGCGCGAGCCCGAGCTGGGCGCGCCCGGCGCCTGTCTCGGACTTCGTCGCTGGCTCGAGCACGGCGACGGCGTCGGCCGGGCGCTCGAGCTTCATGAGCGCCTTGGCGGCGATGAGGCGCGCCTCCGTGCCGACGCTGCCCTCGTCGATCTCGTAGACGCGCTCGAGATCCTTCACGGCGTCTTCGAAGCGATGCTGGTCGTAGGCCAAGCAGCCGAGGGCGTGCGCGGCGCGGATGAAAGGCTGCGCCTCGGTGTTGCTGAAGGCGTCCTTCACCTTGTCTGCGCGCAGCTTGGCAACGGTCTTCTCGCCGGCGGCCACCACGGCCGCGAGCTCTTCCTTCGCGCCGTCGGGGTTGCCGGCGGCGAGCCGCGCCATGCCGATGCCCACGTGCGGCTCTTGCAGGGCAGGGTCGATCTTCAACGCCGCGGCGAACTCGCGCTCGGCCGCCCCCGGACGGCGTTGCTCGAAGAGGCGCCAGCCCTCCATGATGAGGTTCTGCGCGTCGGGCGGCGCGACGGGCGCCATCGAGGCCGCTTCGTCATCCCGCAGATGGCACTTCTTGTACTTCTTGCCCGAGCCGCACGGGCAGGGATCGTTGCGGTCGGCGGCGGCGAGGCGGCTCTTCGCCTCGGCCATGCGTTTCTCCTGCGCCTCGGGGCTCGCGGGCGCGGCGTCCGGGGCAGCCGCCATGGCGTCCTTTGCCTTGGCGTCGCTCTTCTTGATATCGCCCTTCGGGTCGCCCTTGGCCTCGCTCTTCGCCTTCGGGGCGGTCTTGGCGAGGGTTTTCTTGTCGTCTTTTTTCGCGGATTTTGTCGCCATGGGGGTCCTTGTTGGGAGCGGGACGATACCGTAAAAGGTGACCCGAGCCCATGAGCGAGTCACCTCCGTCGCCGCGCCCGCTCGCCGGTCGCACGATCGCGCTGCCGGAGACCCGCGAGCTCGATCGACTCGCCCAACTGCTCGAGGAAGAGGGCGCGCGCACGCTGCGCTGCCCACTCGTCGCCATCCTCGACGCGCCCGACGAGCGCCCCGGGCTCGCCTGGCTGGGGGCGCTCGTGGCGGGCGAGCTCGACGACCTGATCTTCCTCACGGGCGAAGGGCTGCGGCGGCTCGTCGCGCTGGCCGAGCGCCACGGGCTTCGCGGCCCCGTCGTCGAGGCGCTGGGCCGGGCGCGCACGATCACGCGCGGGCCGAAGCCGGCGCGCGCGCTGCACGAGCTCGGGCTCGGGCCCACGCTGCCGGCGGCGGTGCCGACGTCGGCCGGCGTCATGGAGGCGCTCGCGTCCCTCGATCTTCGGGGCCGCCGCGTGGGCGTGCAGCTCTACGGCGAAGAGCCGAACCGGCCCCTCGTCGAGTTCCTCGAGCGCGCGGGCGCGACCGTGAGCGTCGTCGCCCCGTACGTGTACGCGTCGGCCAGCGACGCGGGTCGCGTCGCGTCGTTCATCGACGCGCTCGCGGCGGGGCAGGTCGACGCCGTCGCGTTTACGAGCGCGTCGCAGATCGACCGGCTGTGGCAGGTCGCGCGCGAGGCGGGCGCCGAGGAGCGCCTCGCGGCGGGGCTCGCGCGGGTGCGCGTGGCCGCGATCGGCCCCGTCGTCCTCGAGGCGCTCGCCGCTCGCCGCGTGCGCGTCGACGTCATGCCCGAAAAGAGCTTCGTCAT
>DATKFB010000228.1:0-3049 GCA_035544435.1 Polyangia bacterium | reverse complement strand
GCAGCATCTGCCGCGCGGCGCCCGCGGCCGAGCGCTGCAGCCAGTGCGGAATCGGATCGACGGCGTCGGCGCGCACGAGGCCGTCGTCCCCGACGACGCGGATCTCGCTCTCGACGAACCCGGGGGCGATGTGCGTCACCGAGACCCCGGAGCGCGCGAGCTCGTGGCGCAGACAATCGGCGAGCGCGCGCACCGCGTGCTTGCTCGCGCAGTACGGCGAGTAGCCCGGCAACGACAGATAGCCGTTGGTGCTGCCGAGGAACGCGAGCGCGCCGCGCGTCGCCCTCAGCGCCGGCAGCGTCGCGTGAACCGTGCGCACGACGCCCAGCACGTTCGTGTCGAGCTGCCGCCGAAAGTCGTCGACCGACAGGTCCGCGACGCAGCCGTTCACGCTGATGCCGGCGTTCGCGACGGCGATGTCCAGTCGGCCGAAGCGCTCGAGGCCGTGCGCCACAGCCGACTCGAGCTCCCCGTCGCGCGTGACGTCGCAGCTCACGGCCGAGGCGCGGCCGCCCGCGGCCTCGATCTCGGCGGCCACGCGCGCGATGCGCTCGAGCCTGCGCGCGGCCAGCACGACCGCGGCGCCCTGCCGCGCGGCCTGCCGCACGAGGGCCTCGCCGATGCCCGACGAGGCGCCCGTGACGAAAACCACCTTCTCAGCGAGTTTCTGCCGCATCTCGAGCCCCCAATCAGCGGGCCGAACTATAGCGTTGACGAATGTCAAAAAAAATAGATAATACGCCATAGAACTGAATGAGCGCTCATTCATGAACCTGAAGACCAAGCGCCGCACCGACGACAAGCGCCAGCGCATCCTGGACGCCGCCGTGCAGGTGTTCGCGCGCAAGGGCTTCTCCGCGAGCCGCATCAGCGACGTCGCGTCGGCGGCCGGCATCGCCGACGGCACCGTCTACCTCTACTTCGAGAGCAAGGACGACATCCTCATCAAGCTCTTCGACGAGGTCATGGGCGTGCACATCGAGGCGGCGCGCCAGGAGATCGCGCGCGTCGACGACGCCGCGGCGCGCCTGCGCGTCATCGCCGACCACCACCTCGGTCTGCTCGGACGGAACCCGGAGCTCGCCGTCGTCTTTCAGGTCGAGCTGCGCCAGTCGACCAAGTTCATGGACCTCTTCACGGCCTCGTGGCTCAAGGAGTACTTCGACCTCGTCGAGGCGGCCATCGAGGGCGGTCAGAAGCAGGGCACGCTCCGAGAGGACCTCTCGCGCAAGCTGGCGACGCACGCCTTCTTCGGCGCCCTCGACGCCATCGTGACGTCGTGGGTGCTGGCGCGAAACGCCTTCGATCTGACCGAGCTCGCCGGCCCCGTCGTCGAGCTGTTCCTCACGGGCGCGAGCGCGCGAACGCCGACCCGCAAACGTTGAACCGTTGTTGATGACCACGAAGGAGACGTGCGATGGCAACTCTATCCGTCGATAGCACCGAGGATCGCGTCGTGGCGGCCCGGGGCGGCAGCTTCCTCATCGAGGACCGCGCGCCCGACGAGATCTTCACGCCCGACGACTTCAGCGAGGAGCAGCGCATGATGGGGGCGACCTGCGCCGAGTGGATGGCGAAGGACGTCGCGCCACGGCTCTCGGAGATCCTCGCGCTCAACTACGCGACGACGCGCGAGCTCATGCGCAAGGCGGGCGCCCTCGGCCTGCTCGGCATCGAGGTGCCCGAGGAGCACGGCGGGCTCGGCCTCGACAAGGTCTCGGCCACGATCGCCGCCGAGCACGCCGCGCGCGACGGCAGCTTCGTCGTGACGTACATGGCGCACACGGGCATCGGCACGCTTCCCATCGTGTACTTCGGCACCGAGCAGCAGAAGGCCAAGTACCTGCCCAAGCTCGCGAGTGGCGAGTGGATCGCGTCCTACTCGCTGTCCGAGGCGTCGTCCGCCTCCGACGCCATGAACGCCAAGACCAAGGCCGTACTGTCGCCCGACGGCAAGAGCTGGATCTTGAACGGCGAGAAGATGTGGCTCACGAACGCCGGCTTCGCGGACGTCTACACGACCTTCGCCAAGGTCGACGGCGAAAAGTTCACGGCCTTCATCATCGAGAAGGGAATGCCGGGCGTGAGCCTAGGCGCCGAGGAGAAGAAGACCGGCATCAAGGGCTCGTCGACGCGACCGCTCGTCCTCAGCGACGCCGTCATCCCACGCGAGAACGTCCTCGGCGAGATCGGCAAGGGCCACAAGATCGCCTTCAACATCCTCAACATCGGGCGCTTCAAGCTGGGCGCCTGCGTGACGGGCGGCGCCAAGCTCGCCATCGGCGAGACCATCGGGTACGCGAAGAACCGCACGGCCTTTGGCCACCCGATCTCCGACTTCGGGCTCATCCGCCACAAGCTCGGCCAGATGTCGATCCTCGCCTACGTCTCGGAGTCGGTGGTCTATCGCACGGCGGGCATGATCGACCGCAACCTGCAGGGCGTCGACATCAAGGCCACCGAGGCCTGCCTGCAGCGCATCGAGGAGTACGACGTCGAGTGCTCGATGGTGAAGGTGTGGTGCTCCGAGATGCTCGACTACGTCGTCGACGAGGGCGTGCAGATCTACGCGAGCGCCGGCTACGTCGAGGACTACCCGGCCGAGCGTCACTGGCGAGACGCGCGCATCAACCGCATCTTCGAGGGCACGAACGAAATCAACCGGCTGCTCGTCCCCGGGCGCCTCCTGCGCCGCGCGCTGCGCGGCGAGCTCGCGATCTTCGCGAGCGCCATGACGCTCATGGAGGAGGTCACGGGCGGCCGCCCCGCCGCCGAGACCCCAGCGGGCTTCCTCTCGGCCGAGGCGCGCATGACGACGGGCGCCAAGAAGATCGCGCTCATGTGCCTTGGCCTCGCGGCGCAGAAGTTCGGCGAGCGCCTGGCCGACGAGCAGGAGGTCCTCGGGCTCTTCGCCGACATCGCCATGGAGACCTACGCGCTCGAGAGCGCCCTGCTGCGGGCGCAGAAGCGCGCCGCCCGCTTCGGCGCCGCCGAGGCGCGGCTCCACGAGGCGGCGGTGCGCTGCTTCGCGCAGGAGGCCCTCGATCGC
>DATKFB010000227.1:0-7212 GCA_035544435.1 Polyangia bacterium | reverse complement strand
CGCCGCCGTGGCCGCCGCTGCCGGCGACACCCGTGCCGCCCAAGCCACCTGCGCCCGCCGCACCGGTGCCGCCCACGCCGCCTGCGCCCGCCGCGCCGGTGCCGCCGGTGCCCGTGACACCACCCGTGCCCGTCGCTCCTGCGTGGCCGGAGCTACCCCCGCCTCCGACGCCGGCAGCTCCGGTGACACCCGCGGTGCCCGACGCGCCCGCCATGCCCGAATCTCCCGCCGCGCCCGTCGACCCACCCGCGCCACCCGCGCCGACGCTGCCCGCGCTCGCGTGCCCGGCCGCTCCCGCCGAGCCCGTGCTCGCGGAGCCGCCGGCGCCGCCCCCGCCGTCCGGGTCGAGGCTGATGGAGCCGCACCCTGCGACGGCCACCAGCAGCGCGAAGGTCATGGAGGACAACGGACGACGCGGCATCATGGGTGCTCCTTGGGGCGACGATCGGAAGAGAGCCTCTCCATTTTGCATCCAACGTGCCGCGCGCGATCAAGAAACCGTTGTCGCGCTCACCCGGAATTCACGCCGCCGAACAGCGAAAACGAAATGCGCTGCGGGCGTGTCGCCTCAGAAAAATGAGGGAATCACGATCTTCTGGGAGACCGACGTCGGGGCCCGTGAAGGCGGTGCACACACATCGGCGCCGCTCGGGGTTTTTCGTCTAGGCGGCGATCTCGGCGGCGAGGTCGTACTCCGCCGAGTGGGTCACGCGCGCGCGCAAGAGCGCCCCCGCGGGAGGCGCCGCGCGCTCGCCGCCGTCCTCGGCGAACGACAGGTAAACCTGGCCGTCGATCTCGGGCGCCTGTCCTTCGTGGCGGCCCATGAGCAGGTACTCCGATTCGTCCGACGGTCCCTCGACGAGCACCTCAAGGAGACTTCCGCGAAGTGCGCGCAGCTTCTTCTTCGAGATGTCGCGCTGGATGCGGAGCAGCTCGCGGCGGCGCGCGTCCACCTCCTTCGGCGGCACGCGCTTGGGCAGGAGCGCCGCCACGGTGCCCTCCTCGCGCGAGAAATTGAAGACGCCGACGCGATCGAGCTCGGCTTCGCGGACGAAGTCGCAGAGGCGCTGGAACGATTCTGCGGTCTCGCCGGGGTGGCCGACGATGAACGTCGTCCGCAGCGTCACGCCCGGCACGCGCGCGCGCACGCGCTCGCAGAGGTCGCGCACCTGCTTCTCGCCGTAGCCGCGCCGCATGGCCTTGAGCACGCCGCTGTCGACGTGCTGGATGGGCACGTCGAGGTACTTCGCGACGCGCGCCTCGCCCGCCATGACGTCGAGCAGCTCGTTCGTGCAGGCCGTCGGGTAGGCGTAGTGCAGACGGATCCAGCGCAGGCCCTCGACGCCGCCGAGCGCGCGCAGGAGCGAGGCCAGATTCGGCAACCGAGTCGGAGCGTCGGTCGTCCCGGGCGCCTTCGCGTCGAGCAGATCGGTGCCGTAGGTCGTCAGGTCCTGGGCGACGAGGCAGATCTCCTTGGCGCCGGCCGCCGCGAGCGCGCGCGCCTCGCGCACGACGGACTCGGGCTCGCGGCTGCGCTGGGGTCCGCGAAGCTTCGGGATGATGCAGAACGCGCACGGGCGATCGCAGCCCTCGGCGATCTTGACGTAGGCGGTGTGCGTCGCCATCGAGGGCAGGCGCGGCGCGATGTCGTCGTAGAGGAAGCGCGGCGTCTCGGCGACGCGCACGCGGCGGCCCGCGCCGCCGATGGCCTCGTTGATGGCGCCCACCTCGTCGGTGCCGAGGAAGTGGTCGACCTCGGGCATCTCGCCCGCGAGCTCCGTCGGGTAGCGCTGCGAGAGGCACCCGGTCACGACGAGGCGGCGGCACGTGCCGGCCTCCTTGTGACGCGCCATCTCGAGGATAGCGTCGATCGACTCTTGCTTGGCTTCGCCGATGAAGCCGCACGTGTTGACGACGATGACCTCGGCGTCCTCGGGCGCGGCGACGATCGCGTGGCCCGCGCCCGTCGCGTGACCGAGCATGACCTCGGTGTCGACGCGGTTCTTCGGGCAGCCGAGCGAGACGAAATGGACGTTCATGGCGAGAAAGGGCGCGAGTTTAGCACCATTCTATCTGGGACTGAGAGGGTCCCAGGCCCCCGGGCGCTCGCTCCGGCCGGCGAAGCCGGCCTCGCTCGGGACGGCAAAGCTAGCCTCGTTCGGGTCTCGGGAACCCCGCCCGGCGCTCGGACGCGGGAACAATGTACCTGGAGGAGCGTTTGCCGTATTGAAAGACGCCGGAAACGCGGGTAAATCCATCGTGGCAACTGTGAACAGAGCTTATCTCGCCTTGATTTGTTCGTTGATCAGCGCCGCAGCCTGCGTGGCTGACCCCACGATGATGGGCAAGCCCGGCCAGATCGACGTCATGGCGAGTGGGACAGCTGGCAAGCCCGCGAATGCTGGGGATGCGGGGAACGAGGGAACGCTACCGAGGCGGCAACCGGACGCGGCCGGCGCGCCGGGCGACGCGAGCGCCGCGGGTGACACCCGATCGGATACGAGCGGCGCCGGCGACGGTGCCAGCGCCGCGGGAGCGCCCGGGGCCGCCGGAGCGACGGGCGGGGCCGGGACGGGCGGCAGCGCCGGCGCCGCAGGTGCGACGGGCGCGGCGGGCCAGACGGGCGCGGCGGGCGCGGCCGCCACCGACGCGGGCGCCCCCGAAGTGGTTCCCGCGAGTACGAATCCCTGCGACCGGGCGAGCTGGACCTTCGTCCCGAGCGTCGTGTGCACGACGGCCTGCGCCAGCATGCCCGACTCGATGAAGCTACCCGCCAACGCCATCGACGGCGACGCGGCGACGCGCTACACGACCGGCATCGGCCAGGGCAGCAACGGGCCCGAGGTCGTTATCCTCAACTTCGCGAAGCCCGTGACGCTCACGGGAATCAACCTGCTCTCAAAGAACGGCGACGGCCCCATCGGGTATGTCGTCGAGCATTCGCTCGACGGCGCGAACTTCTTGTATTTCGGTTCCGGCGCCGCGGGCGTCGGCTCGGACAACCTCACCGTGACCTTCCCCGCGACGCGCATGCTCGCGCTCCGCATCACGCAGACCGGCGTCAAGCCCAGCAATTGGTGGTCGATCCACGAGCTGACCGTCCTCGGCTGCGCGCCCGCACCCTAGGCGAGGGGCGCCCCGGCGGCGCGCTCAGGGAAACGCGAACACGTCGGTCGAGCCGAACTCGGAGACGAGGACGGTGACGTACTGGCGGACGACGTCGCGACGCGCGACGACGGCGCGGATCTCGGCGGGCGTGAGGATCTCGTAAGGCGTGCCGGTCTCCTCGGCGAGCACGTGCTCGAGCGTGGGCACGCTGATGCGGTCGAGCGCCGCGTAGGTCGCGCGCGAGAAGCGTTGGGTCTTCATGAGCGCGTCGCGCGTCTTCTGATTGCCGAGCGGCTCCACGAAGAACGACATCGTGTTGTCCATGTAGTAGAGCTGCCGTCCATCGGGCGACATCTTCATGTTGCCGCCCGAGAGCCGGTCCGGGTTCGCCGTGAGGAAGTCGAACACGACGAGATCCGACAGTTGGGCGGCCATGTCGCGCTGGGCGTTCGGGATGTGCTGGCCTTGCGAGAGCCAGGTCTGTGCGAGGCGCTGGCCCTCGGGCGTGTCGAAGCCCGAGTCCTTGATGACCGGGATCCAGTACGACGCCGTGCCGAGCGCCTTGCCACCCGGTCCGAAGATCGTCTCGGCCTGGATGCGGGGCAGGAGCGGGAGGCTCTCGGGGTGCAGGTGGGAGAGCAGATCCTCGCGCGAGACGGCGCGCGGCGCCGCGGGCGGGACGGCGTTGAGGCCGAGGAGGCGGTTGAGCCGATAGGCCGCCACCTCCTTGCGCGGGATCGTCTGCGTGTTGGTTTGGGTGGGCTTCCACGCGGCCCGGGAGCCGTCGGCGAACTCGACGCGGAACGACAGCGATGAACCGCCGTGGTTCAACTTGAAGCGCACAATGGGCTGCGTTCGCACGCGTTCGAGCAGCAGCTCGTCGGACATGCCCATGAACGTGCCAGAGGCCTCGAGCGCGATCCGAAAGTCGGGGAGCGTCGACAGGTCCCGGCGCGCCGCGAGCGCCATCGGGGCGGCCCGGCCCTCGCGCGCCCGCACCGCCAGCACGTCGCGCGCCTCCCGCTCGACGCGCACAGCGCCATAGCCACCGCCGGCGCACAGCGTCGCCGCGATCGTCAGCTCGGCAAAGATGAGCCCTGGTAGGCGCACGTCGTCGGATTTTACCGCAGGAAAAGGCGCAGTTCCCGTTTCGCGGCCCGGCGGCCCGAAACCGCCGCCCGGGCCCGCGGAGCTCTGCGCTCGAGACGGCGCGCGCGGCGGCCCGGGCGGCCACTCGACATCGCGCCCGAAAGCGATACGTTAGATTCACCGCCATGTCGTCGTCTCCCGCGTACGTTTGCTCCATGTGTCGCAAGCCCATCGCCGTCGGGGCCAAGGTCATCAAGTGCTCGGTGAGCACCTGCAACACGGGCCGCGTGAGGCTCGTGTTTTGCTCGGCCCCGTGCTGGGACAGTCACCTGCCCAACGCGCGTCACCGCAGCGCCTACTTTGTCGAGGAGATCGCGCGCCGCGAATGAGCGCGGGCGCTCAGGGCGCCGAGTCGGCCCGCTCGAGCGCACGCGTGAGCGTGCCCTTCGAGGTGAAGCCCACGAAGGTGTCGCGGATCGCGCCGTCCTTGCCGACGATGAACAGCGTGGGGAGCGCCCGCACCTTGTAGCGAGCGCCGAGCGCGCCGTCGTCTGAGACGTTCGGGTACGGGATGGGGTGCTGCGCGAGGAACTCTTGTAGCGCCTCGGGGGAGAGGTCGCCGTCGGAGTCGACGCCCACGAAGGAGACGCCCTTGCCGCTCCATTGGCCGTGAAGATCGTCGAGGATCGGCATCATGAGGCGGCAGGGCGGGCAATAAGTCGCCCAAAAGTCCAGCACGACGACCTGGCCACGCAGCGAGGCGAGCGCGACCGAGCCCGGCTGCCCGTCGACGCGAGGAAGCGTGAACGTGGGCGCGGGCTGACCGCTGCGCACGGGCAGCAGGTCCCGCACGTGGCGCGCCGACCAGACGGCATTGCCCGCGAGGCCGAGCGACGCGATGGCTGCCACGACGAGGCCGGCGACGGCGGCGGGCCGCCGCGGCTGCTCGAGGACGGGCGCGGGGAAGGCGCCCGTGCGCCGGCGCGCGACGAGCACGGCCCGCACGAACGCGGGCAGAGTGGCGGCGCCGGCGACGAGCTCCGCGACGAGGCGCGGTAGCGTGGGCCGGCCGGCGACGGCGTCGACGACGCGGAAAACGGCGCTCGCGGCGAAGTAGGGTGCGTAGCAGGCGGCGGCGAGCTCGAGATCCCTCGACGAATCGCGGCGCGCGCCCGCGAGCACCGTGATGACGACGGCCGCCGGTAGCACGACCCATGCCGCCGTGACGACCTCGCTCGCGACGACCGAGACGACGCGCAGGAGCGCGTCCGACGACGGCTCCGACAGGCCCAGCAGCGCCTCGCAGAGCTGGGGGAAGCGAAAGGTCACGGCCGCGAGCGCGACGAGCCAGAGCGCGTCGTTGAAGCCGCCGCCCTCGCGATCGACGCGCTCGAGGGCCGCGCGCGGCGCGAGGAGGAGCTGGCCGATGCGGCCGGGCAAGCCGCGAAACGATCTCGAGGGCAAAGGCGCGGGCATGACGATCCTACCGGTTGCGCTCGTAGACGAGCGCGAGCCCCTGGAGCGTCAGCATGTCGTCGCACTCGTCGATCGTGCGGGTCTCCGCGGCGATGAGCGTCGCGAGCCCGCCCGTGCCGACGACGCGCGGCGCGAAGTCCACCTCAGCCTTGATGCGGTCGACGATGGCGTCGACGAGGCCTGCGTAACCGAAGACGAGGCCGGCCTGCATGCTCGCGACCGTGTTGCGGCCGACGGCGACGCGCGGGCGCACGATCTCGACGCGCGGCAGCTTCGCCGTCGCCGAGAAGAGCGCGTCGGCCGAGACGGTGAGGCCGGGCGCGATGACCCCGCCCGCGTACTCGCCCCGCGAAGTCACGACGTCGAACGTCGTCGCCGTGCCGAAGTCGACCACGATCGCGCCGCCCGGCCAGCGCTTGTACGCCGCGACGGCGTTGACGATGCGGTCGGCGCCGACCTCGCGCGGGTTCTCGTAGAGGATCGGCATGCCCGTCTTCGTGCCGGGTCCGACGACGAGCGGCTCGACCTTGAAGTGGCGGCGACAGAGCTGCTCGATGGGGAAGAGCACCGGCGGCACCACTGAAGATACGACGACGGCGCCGACGGCGCGCATCTCGACGCCGGCGAGGCGAAAGAGCTCCGAGAGCAGCGCCGCGTACTCGTCCCCCGTGCGCGCCGCCCGCGTCTCGAGCCGCCAGTCGAATTTCAGTTCGGGACCCTGAGAGGGTCCCGCGCCCTCGGTTGCTCGCTCGGCCCGGCGAAGCCGGCTCGAGATCGGGTCGGCTGCCTCGCTCGAGTCGGCCGCGTCGAGCGCAAACAACCCGATGGCGATGTTGGTGTTGCCGATGTCGATGGCCAGCAGCATGACGGGCCTCCTAGGCTAACATGGGCGCCGATGGCTGCCGGTCCCACGACGCGGAAGAACGGGCCCGCCCTCACGCTGGGGCTGCTCGCGGCCTTCGCCTTCTGCATCTTCGCGGCGTTCTGGCTGCTCGACTACTTCGTCTTCGATGCCGCGCACCGCGGCGCCAAGGGTCCCGTCGCGCTGCTGTTCGACTACGACGCCGAGACGATGCAGAACGCGCTCGGCAGCCTCGCGCAGGTCATCGCGGCCGTCCTCGGCATCGCCATCACGGTCGTCTCGATCGTCGTGCAACTCGCCGCAAATCGCTACACGTCGCGCGTGACGGACATGTTCTTCCACGATCGCACGAACCTCGCCGTCATGGGCTTCTTCGTGATCGCCTGCATCGAGGCGCTGTGGGTGAGCTTCGGCGTCGGCAAGGAGTTCGTGCCGCGCGGGACGATCACCGTCGCGGTCGTCATGGCGACGGCGAGTCTCCTCCTGCTCGTGCCCTACTTCGCCTACGTGTTCGACTTCCTCGATCCCGAGAAGGTCATCGCGCGCATCGGCGCGCAGACGCTCGAGAGCGCGGCGCCGCACGCGCACGGCGCCGCGGACGCCGCGGGCGTCGAGGCGCGCCAGATGTCGACGGTCAGCGGCCTCGAGCAGCTCGCGGGCATCGCCATGAACGCCCT
>DATKFB010000226.1:0-2082 GCA_035544435.1 Polyangia bacterium | reverse complement strand
TGGAGGTGGGAAAAATCGGCCATGCGGAGCCCCCAGTTATACCTCCGCGCGCTGTGGACGAACCGGGAACCTGGCAACTACCGACCGGGCCTCACTTAGCCGCTGGCCATCCACAATTCGTCCACAGGCGGCGGCCGCGCTCGGGGCCGCGGCGCGGCCGCTCGGCCGCGCGCCAAAGCGAGCTAGAATGACGGCGGTCATGCCTGGCGCCGTCCGACGTTTTCCCGCGGCCCGCGTCCTGTGCGCGGCGCTGGCCGCCTGCGCGGGGATGGCCGCGGCGTGCGGCGGCCCCGAGGCGGCCCCGCCCGCGCCCACGACGCCGCGCACGCTCACGGCGACGCCGGAGTCGATCTCGGTGCCGCCCGGGGGGATGGGCACGCTGGGCTTCGTGCTGCTCGGCCCGACGGGCGCGCCCCTGCCGGGCGCCGTCGTGGCGTTCGCGATCGTCGACGATCCGACGGCGCCGAGCGCGAAGGCGCAGGGCGCGGCCCTCGCGACGGCGAGCGCGACGACCGACGCCCAGGGCCGATGCGCCGCGCACGTCACCGCGGGTCTCGCGGCCGTGTTCCGCGTACGCGCCACGAGCGCCAACGCCCAGGTGGACGTCGTCGTCGTCGTGGCCGCGGGCGACGTCGGCTCCGTCGACGTCGCGCCGTTCTTCCCGGCGCCCGCGGGCGCGCACGCCGCGGCCGTCGCGACGACGATCGAGATCCTCTTCTTCGACAACAGCTCTTGCGGCGTCATCGACGTGCGCAACCCGCCCCAACCCGTGCGCACGATGCGCTCCGTGCCCGCCTCGGGCGCGGTCGCGCGCTACGATTTCGTGAGCACCGCCGTCGGGTACGCTATCGTGGGGCGGGCGCGCGACGGCCGCGGCGTCGTGCGGGCGCTCGGATGCGCCGACCTGCAGGGACGCGCGCTCGTCGCTGGGAGCGCCGTGCAGATCGCGCTGCCGCTCGTCGACGTGGGCCCCGATCCCGCGGGAGCGTACACGGCCACGACCTCCCTCGCGATCGCGCCGCCCCTCGCGGCGGCGGCGACGCTCGCCGCGGCCTGGCGCGACCTCACCGACTGTCCGCTCGACCCGGCGCAGCTCTGGCTCGACTGCACGATCGACGCGCTCGGGCCGGCCAACGACGCCGATCCCCTCGACTGCGTGCCCGCGACGGCGCCCGGCGGGGACGGCCCCGTGGGCGACGCCCTCGGCGCGCTCCGCGGCGCGACGCTCGCCGGACCGAGCGGCACGCCCACCCTCTGTCGGGGCACCCAGACGGCGGGCGGCGCCATCAGCATCGACGCCGTCGTGCAGGGAATGTTCGGGAGCCCCGTCCCCGCGGCTCTCGTCGGACTCGCCGCCGCGGCCGCCGACGCGCCCCACCTCTTCGACGACCTCCGGCTCGGCTCGACGCTCGACGTGCGCGCGGCGGGCACCCTCACGGACGTCGCGATCACGCACACGCTCACGAGCGTGGGCTTCGCCCTTTCGAACGCGACGACCGACGTCGCGCTGCAGGCGCTCGGCCTCCCCGTGCTCACGGCGACGACCACGGGCACGGTCAGCGAGGACACGCTCACGGTGGTCCGACACGGGTTCACCGTGCGCCTCGGCACGGCGGCGCGAGCCGCCTTCGGCGTGCTGGCGCTCGAGCGGCGCGGCCTGCCCGCCGACGCCCCCAGCCTCGTCGCCGCCGTGGCGGCCCTCGCGCACGGGGAGGACGGCAAGCTCGCGGGGTGCGCCGCCCTCGACGAGGCGCTCTGCGCGCGCGTCGGTCGAGTGGCGGGCTGCCTCGCCACCGCCTGCGCGGCCGGTCTCGACGCGCTCGCGGCGCGCCTCGACGCTTCCTTCGAGGCGGCCAATGGCACGGACCTCGATCTTTATCTCGAGGGGGCGGCGCCGCTGCTCGAGACCCACGATGACGGCTTGGCGGGCCGCCTCGGCGATCTGCAGCCGGGCGCGCAAGCCGGGACCTGGTCCGTGGATCTGCGGCCCCGCGACGGCCGGCGCGCGCTGTCGGCGCCCTGGGAGGCCGTGCGCTCGGGCAATTAAGGAGGCGCGAGCCGCCCGCGAGCGGCCGCCGCGTG
>DATKFB010000225.1:0-5368 GCA_035544435.1 Polyangia bacterium | reverse complement strand
CCGACTGCCACGACGCGGACCTCGCCCGCGAATGCCGGCGCCGGGGCGAGCGACGCCCCGGCGTTGGCCTCGACGACGGGGGCAAACCCACCGCCCGCGCTGGTGAACGGAGTCACGGGTGTCTCCTCGGCCGCCGAATGCTCCTCGACGGTGACGAGCGCTGCGATGACGAGCCCCAGCGTGGCCCAGCGTTCGGGGACGACGTCGTTCGGTCGGAAGGTCACGTCGCGGCGCACGGGGACGTGGTCCGGGTCGGTGACGTCGTTCAGGACGACGGAGGCATCGCTGGGCGGGTCGCCGCCTCCCGTCGTGACGACGACCTGCCAGCATGCGGGGCCGCCCATTCCACTCTCGCCGGGCGCGACGATGCGACATCGCCGCGCCCCGAGAATGTCGCTACACCTGCGCTCGAGCGCCACCCGCTGCTCGGCGGGGGCGGGCGAACCTGTGATCTCCACGGCGACACAGGCCTGCGGCGCGACCATCCTTCCTTAGGATTAGCGCGGACGCGAGACGACCGCCAGGTTCGACCGCGCCTGCGCCGAAAGCGGCCCGTTCGGAGCCCGCGCCAGGAGCCGGCGATAAAGCGCCGCCGCGACGCCGGAGCGGCCGTCGCGCTCCGCCTCGAGCGCCTGTTGGAAAAGCTCGTTTTGCAGCCGCAGATCGCTCGGGCTGGTGACGTGAGGCTGCGCGACGCGACGCGCTGCCATGGGCAGCGCGTCACCTGGAGGCGCCAGCGGCGCCGCGGCGGAGCTTGCGCGCGGCGCTTCGCCGCAACCCCATGTCTGACCAGGCGCGACGAGGTGCGTCTGGCCGCCCGAGACGACGGCCACGAGGCCCTCCTCGACACGGACGCAAGTCCCGGACGCCGCTCCTCCGTGTGAGTCGACGAGCTCGACGTCGAACTCCGTGCCCCTCACCTGCACGTCCGCATCGGGCGTGAGCACGTGAAAGCGCTGGCCCCCGTGCAGCTTGCGAACCTGGAGGTGCGCCCGGCCGTGCATGAGCTTGAGCGCCTCGAATGTCGGCGCCGACTCCGGCGCGTTGGCGGCCGCCAGCACCGTGCCGACGCGCGAGGCCGGGTCGAGCGTCAGCGTCCCCGTATCCGCGAGCCGCACCCGCGCGAGGCGCTCGGAGGGCGCCTCGAGCTCGTCGGAGCCCACGACGCCAGAGGCCTCCCCGGCGCTGAGCGCGCGCCGCGCGGTGCCCTCGTCGAGCCAGAGCGTCCCGTCGAGAACCGAGATCGTCGCCCCCGTGCGCACGGGCGAGCGCAGGCGTCGAACGGACCCGCTGGCGATGATCATCGCGGCAGCCGCGCCGCCGACGGCGGTCACGAAAAACGACGCGCGGCGCATAGCGCGCCGACGACGAACCCGCATGTGCTCGCGCGCGGCATAGGCCCGCAGCGCGGGAACCATTCGCCGCCTGCGCGCGACCGAGTCACGCGCGGGCGGATCACCCGACGACAACGCCTCCACGTACCTGCTCAACACCGCCCTCAACTCCTCGCCCTCACCCGTTACCATTTTTACTGTTCCTTTCCCTCTATGAAACGTAAGACTTCTTTACGCCCGCGCACGAGACGGGACTGTGCCGCCGCGACGCTGACGCCCGTGAGCCTCGCGATTTCCGCGAGGTCATGACCCAAAATGTCGTGCAAGATGACCGCCTCCGCGCGAGCGCGGTTCACCGTCGAGAGCGCGCCCAGGAGCCGCTCGACGCGGCGGTTTGTCTCGGCGGCCCGCTCGGGCGTGCGGTTGTCCTCGGCGACGAGCTCGAGCGCCTGGTGCCCCACGCTGCGATCGAACAGCTTTCGCTCGCGCGTGCGCGACCGCATCGCATCGATCGCAATGTGTTGCGTGATGAGCGTCGCCCACGAACGAAGGCTGCACCCGTGAGAGAACCGACCCGAGACGATCGTGCTGATGATGCGCTCGAGGGACTGCTGGGCGAGATCGTCTCGCTCGCCGTCTCCCGCGCCCATCAGCCGGAACAAGACGGCATCGACGACGTCCTCGACGCGATCGTAAATGACCTCGGCGGCCCAGGCCTCTCCCGCGGCGAGCGCCTGGCAAATGTCGGTGTCCGACATCTCCGATCCGCGTGGCGCTGGTGACGGCGACTCCGCGGAGCCGTCGGCGGGACGATGCGCCTTGTACACCGCCATATCAGATCCATTAGACGCCAAAACGCCTCCCGGCAGGCAAGAAAGTTTCCGGATTTCTGCAGCACGGGACACGCGGCCCACGAGCTGGCGCGTGAAGCCGGCGCCGCACGAGCTGAAGGCGAGCGCGCTCATTGCGCGTCTCGCTGCACAGCGAGGGCGGTGTTCCAGCCGACCGCGGGTCTCAGCGTTACCTGCAGAGCCCGGCTGCGCCCACTCGTGCGTACACGTGTGATCGACGGCGACATTGATGACGTTGATGGCATTGACGACGACACGAAACATGAAGTTTTCACGCTGGAAATCTCGGACCCACGCTTGATCAGCCCCTCGGGTTCGATAGACGCATTCGCCGAACGAGGGCAGGCACGGAATCGTGGTCAGCTCTCCGCGTCAATCGGCAAATGGAGCCTCATCGCGTAAACGAGGTAGGTGCGCGCGAGTGGGCCCGTCCAGAGCCACGGCGCCAGGAGCTCGGGGGGGGCGACCTCGGCGAGCAGACCCGCGACGAGCTCGGGGTTGGCCGCGAAGTAAGCGGCACCGGCCGAAACGACGTCGCGCAAGAGGTCGGTGGTCGTTCGTCCCGGGGACGGCTCGGCCAGCGGATAGGTCGTCGAGGAGACCACGTCGCTCGCGAAGATGGCCACACCGCCGGGCGACGTCAGTCCGACGAGCGTCGAAAGGTGCGTGCGCATGAGCGCGAAGCGGACCGCCTGGAGCGCCGGGTGTCGTTCGCCGAGCGCCTCGCGCAGCGCAAACGCCATTTGCGTGAGCACGCACGTCGATGCCACGACGTCGAAGGATCCGCCGACCTTCGTGAGAATCGCGTCGAGCGCGGCGTTGGCGGCCGTCTCGATCTCGCCGGCGCCCGGGACGATGCCCTTCCAGCGCGCGAGGCGACGCCTCGACAGCCCGGAGAGATCGACGTCGCCGTGGCGGTGCAGGCGCGCGCGCACGGACGCCGGCTGTCGCGCGACGGCGCGGGCGAGGGCCGGGCCGTCGATGTCGACGAGGTGAATCTCCCCGAAGCTCTCCGCGAGGCGCTCGAGATCGAGATCGTTGCAGTGACCCGCGCCGAGCACGCACAGGCGCCGGATCTCGCCCGGCGCAGTCGTCGCGCCGGCCATGCGCGACGACTGCGCGACGACGTCCGTGAGCCGCTCGCGGTGCGCCGCGTAGAGGGCCCAGTCTTGGTCTGCGCGCGTGCTCAGAACTGCGACCAGAAGCGCCAGAGGCCCGTCGTCGTGATTGGCTCCGTACAGGCGGCGAGCAAGACCAGCGTCGCTGACGCGATGAGGCGACGAAGGGGAAACGATCTCGTTCGCATGAACCGTCAGCCGTCCAGACGGGAGGAGATCAGGCAGCCGTAGCGCCGTCCGCCCCGCCAACCCGAGGCTAGCCTCGCACAGGGAGGGTCACATTGAGAAGCTCATTCTCGCGGCCTCGCCCGGCGGGCAGTTACGTCTACTCGACCATGTCGAACCACTGATTCCGTCGACTTCGCGAGATTACGTAACCCCACGGCTAATCGTTGGCTGGTTCTGTCCACCCGTTTTGGTGGCTCGGTCGACTTTCGTATCGGCCGACGCGCATTCCGTCAACGACGGCCGGTACGGACCGGCGCTATTTTTTGGCTTCCTTCTCGACGACCACATCCCACTTACCCCGGACGTCCTATGGAGAGGACGCACTCGGCGCCAGTCTCGCAACGGGTCATGTGCGGCGTCTTGTCCGAGAACGCGAAGAACGATCCCGCCGGAAGCTTCTCCTCTTGCCGGCCACTGTGAGAACCAACGTGCCCGCGACGACCGTGCCCGAGTGGTTCGCTGTATGACGATGGAGCGGCGCTGCGAACCCGCTCGCGAACTTGAGAAAGAAGTGCGACGCCCCCTTGGCAGGATCGCCTTCGACCTGAGCCACGGCGACCGCCGCGTTCCTCGTGAGCGCGCTCGAGGGCGCCATGCTCGTCGCGCGGTCCTATGGGAGCGTGTCGCGATTCGAGTCGGTCGTGGCGACGCTGCTCGGCGGCCTGGAAGCGCGATCGCCCGCCAAAGCGACGCGCGGCTGATTCGCTCAGCGCTTCTCGCGGCCCGTGATGAGACGCGCGCCGTGCCTGAAGGTCAGGTACGACCAGCACCAGTCGAGGAACACCGACAGTCGGTTGCGGCGGTCGATGAGATACCAGAGGTGGACGAAGAGCCACGTGAGCCAGGCCAGGAGGCCGGAGAGCCGCAGACGGCCCACCTGCGCGACGGCGCGCGTGCGGCCGATCGTCGCCATCGAGCCCTTGTCGAAGTAGCGGAACGGCTCGCGCGCCTCTCCGCCGAGCTCGCGCACGATCGTGCGCGCGACGTGGCGACCCTGCTGCATGGCGACGGGGCTGACGCCTGGCAGCGGGCCGGCCGGCGTGCCGAAGCAGGCGATGTCGCCGATGGCGAAGACGCGCGGGTGTCCGGGCAGCGCGCAGTCGTCCCCGACGAGGACACGGCCCGCGCGATCGAGTGGCGCACCGAGCCGCGCCGCCAGCCCATTGGCGCGCACGCCGGCGGTCCAGAGGATCGACGACGACGGGATGAGCTCGTCGCCGAGCCAGACGCCGCGGGCGTCGATGTTGGTGACGCGCGCCCGCGTGCGCAGCTGCACGCCGATCTCGGCGAGCGAGTCGGCCGCCTTCTCCGACAGCCTCGGATCGAAGGAGGCGAGCAGCCGGTCGCCCGCCTCGATGAGCACGACCTTGATCCACGATGGATCGATGCGCCGAAAGTCGCTCGCGGCGATGGGTCGCGCCAGCTCGGCGATCGCGCCCGCCAGCTCGAGCCCCGTGGGGCCGCCGCCGATGACGACGAAGGTGAGCAGCTGCCGGCGCGAGGCCTCTTCGCGCGCTCCCTCGGCCCGCTCAAGGGCGACGAGCACGCGGCGTCGGATCTCGATGGCGTCCTGGATTGACTTGAGCCCGGGAGCGTAGAGGGCCCACCCCGGGTGCGCGTAGTAGTTCGTCTCGGCCCCCGCGGCGACGACCAGGAAGTCCCACGCCAGGCTCGTGCCGTCGGCGAGCCCGAGGCGGCCGTGCGGGAGGTCGAACGAGTCGACCGCGCCCAGCCGGACCTCGACGTTCTTGTCGTGGCGGAACACGGCGCGGATGGGCACGGCGATCTCGGCCGGGCTGAGCGCCGCCATGGCCACCTGGTAGAGCAGCGGCTGGAA
>DATKFB010000224.1:0-5065 GCA_035544435.1 Polyangia bacterium | reverse complement strand
GCCGAGATCTGGCTCGGGAGCACGCCGATCGGCAATCGGTTGAACCCGGAGTTCGCCGGATCGAGGTTCACGAGGCTCCAATTGTCGGCGTCTATGACCGAGAGCTCTCCGCTCGAGCTGTTCGGCAGGAAGGCGAACGTGTGGAGGCTCCGATTCGCCACGTCGATCGTGCCGCGCGGGTGGCACACGCGCATGGGCCTGCCCGACAAGACGAGGTCACCGCTCGCGGCGCCGCCGTCGCCGGGCGCTCCCGCGCCCGCGTCAGCCAACCCGGCATCGCCCGCGCTCGCGGTCGCCGCCGAGACCGTCTCCATGCAAACGAACGTGACGTCGGTCGGACGGTCGAAATCGCGCGACGGCAACAGCACGGGCTGCGACGTGCACGCGGCCGCCAGAAAGGCCGCGAGGCAGAGCCATGGGAGCGCACGGGCCGACAGGCCCGCGCCGAGGCGCGCGCGGCTCATCGGGGCACCAGGCTCGGGAAGCCGATGCGCTGCACGACGTGGTACTGCGTTTCGCTACCCGGCGTGAGGTCGAGCACGCCGATGTCGTTGGCCGCAAATCCGACAATGTACGCGAGGCGTTCCTTGCGATCGGCCCTGGGCGTCCGGGGAAAGGCCAGCCCGGCCGGGCCACGACCCGCGTTGACGACGGCGATGAGCCGGGGCACGTCGGGGTCGAAAACGTAGATCTGTCCGGCGTCGAAGCAGGTGACGTAGAGCCGCGTACCCTCACCCGAGTCGTAGGACTGCAAGAAGGTCGGGGCGGCGCAGGTCTCGAGGACCTCGCTCGAGAAGTTGCCGAAGGCGTTGGGATCTTTCGAGACGTCGAACCCCACGAGCGCGGGCGGGACACGCTGGAGCACGAAGGCCCGGTTGCCTCCTGGCAGGAACGAGATGCCCCGGATCTCCGCGCCAATGAGCGGCGTCGTGAAGGCGTCGGAGCCCGCCGTCAGCACGATGTCCTTGTGATCCTGCGAGCAGGTGCCATCGAGCGATGGGACGACGTTCACGACGTTCGTGCCGTAGCGCGAGGACGCGTAGACCTGACGAAGGTCCTCGCGCAACGTCAACGACGTGATCCCGAAGTTCCCATTGACGTCGGGGTTGAAGAACGCCGCGGACGCGCCGAGGAACGTGGGAGCGGCGCGGGGGCTGCCGCTTGGGCGCGAGACGTCGAAGAGCGAGATACCGCCCGTCTGAGGGTGCGATGTGTCGCCCCGCAGGTTGCCTACGTAGAGGAGGTCTTGCTGCGCGTCGAGGACCAGCGCGTAGGGCTCGTCGGGAACGTGGATGGGCGTCGTGCTCGCGCCGGGCGCCTCATCGGAGTTCATCTGGGTCACCTGGCAGACGCGCGCGTCGGAGGCCGTCGAGCCCGAGCACGAGAATGCCGGCCGCGTCCCGAGAACCGGATCGGCGACGCTGCCCGTGTCGACGTACGTCAGCGAGCTGTCGCCGCGCACGCCGATAAACAGCCGCCCGAGCGTGGGCTCGCCGGGGCAATTCGTGTTGCAGTCATGGCGGGCGTTGGAATACGTCATGAGGGCCGACGACGCCGGACAGGCCGGCTCTTGGAACGATTGGAACGCCATCCCCGCGCTGAAGCTGCCAATCTTTACGGTCGAGTCGGGCGGGATGTAGAGCCGCTCGTCGCAGTCCAGGATGTTGCGGTCGAGGTAGTCCCAGCAGCAGGGATCGGGGTCGGAATCGAGGCGGATGCGGTCCGCGCCCGCGCAGAGCTGCCAGGTCGGGGCCGCCTGCTCCCCCGCGCCGAAGCGATCGCGAAGCGTGGCGTCCAGGTCGACGCTCACGAGCGTGCCGCTGTTGTAGCGCAGGTCCGAGTTCGAGTTCGCGACGTAGAGCCAACGCCCGTCGGGATCGACGAGCGCGCTCGCGGGGAACGCGATCCGATCGAGCGGCGGCGGCACGCCCTGCTGGTTCAGCTTGCAGGCCGGGGCCGCCGTCGCCACGAGGACGACGGCCCACGCGCGCAGCGGCGTCCGCGCGCGGCCCCGCCGGGACGCCGTCGTCACCGCGGCGGGGATTTCGCGCATGCTGTTTCGACCGTGGGAGGCCAGCGGAGGTTGTCTCGAGCGCGTCAGCTCTTGAGCGCTGCTTGCGCGGCGGCGAGGCGCGCGATGGGCAGCCGGTACGGCGAGCACGACACGTAGTCGAGGCCGATCTCGTGGCAAAACTCGACCGACGACGGGTCGCCGCCGTGCTCGCCGCAGATGCCGAGCTTGAGCTTCGGCTTCTTGGCCCGGCCCGCCGACACCGCCATCTTCATGAGCACGCCCACGCCGCCCCGGTCGACGCTCACGAAGGGGTCGACCGTGTAGATCTCGTGCTCGAGGTACGAGGCCAGGACCCTCGGCACGTCGTCGCGCGACAGGCCGAACGTCGTCTGCGTGAGGTCGTTCGTGCCGAACGAGAAGAACTCGGCCGATTCGACGATCTCGCCCGCCGTGAGCGCGGCGCGCGGCACCTCGATCATTGTGCCGATGAGGTACGGGAGCTTCTTCCCCTTCTCTGCGAACACGTCGGCCGCGGCCTTGCGAACGACGGCGGCCTGTAGGTCGAGCTCCTTCTTCGTGCCCACGAGGGGGATCATGATCTCGGGGATCACGGCCTGACCCTCGGCCGAGACCTCGACTGCCGCCTCGAAGATCGCGCGCGCCTGCATCTCGGTGATCTCGGGGTAGGTGATGCCGAGGCGGCAGCCGCGGTGGCCGAGCATCGGGTTCGACTCCTTGAGCTCCTCGATGCGCGCGCGCACCTGGTCGACGGTGCGGCCCGTGGCCGTCGCGAGCGCGCGCACGCCCGCCTCGTCGTGCGGCAGGAACTCGTGCAGCGGCGGATCGAGCGTCCGCACGGTGACCGGTCGTCCCTTCATGGCGCGGAACAGTCCCGCGAAATCCGCGCGCTGCAGGGGCAGCAGCTTGGCGAGCGCGGCGCGCCGATCGGTCTCGTTCTCGGCGACGATCATCTCGCGCATGGGCCCGATCTTGTCCTCTCCGAAGAACATGTGCTCGGTGCGGCAGAGGCCGATGCCCTCGGCGCCGAACGCCACGGAGGCCTCGGCCTGGTCGGGTTGGTCCGCGTTGGCGCGCACGCGCAGCTTGCGCGCGGCGTCGGCCCAGGACATGAGTTTGGCGTACGTCTGGTAGACGGGCGCCTCCTTGGGATCGAGGTTCTTCTCTATGAGCACGCGGATGACCTCGCTCGGCGCCGTCTCGACGCGGCCGTTGATGACCTCGCCCGCGAACCCGTCGATGGAGATCCAGTCCCCTTCCTTGACGACCACGATGCCCTTGGCGGTCTCGACCGTCATCGTGCGCGCGTGGTAGTCGAACGAGAGCGCGTCGCAGCCGACGATGCAGACCTTGCCCATCTGGCGCGCGACGAGCGCGGCGTGGCTCGTCATGCCGCCGAAGGCGGTCATGAAGCCGAGCGAGGCGTTCATGCCGCGGATGTCCTCGGGGCTCGTCTCGTGGCGGCAGAGGATGAGGTTGGTCTCGCCCTTGGCGGCCAGCGCCTCCGCCTCGTCGGCGAAGAAGACGACCTTGCCCGTTGCGGCCCCGGGGCCCGCCGGCAGGCCCTTGGCCAGCAGGCGGCCCTCTTCGATGGCGGCCTTCTTGGCCGAGGGCAGGAAGACGGGACGCAGGAGCTGATTGAGCGCCTCCGGCTCGACGCGGCGGATGGCCTCCTCCTTGGGGATGAGCTTCTCGTCGACCATTTCAACCGCGATGCGCACGGACGCGAACCCCGTCCGCTTGCCGCTGCGGCACTGGAGCATGTAGAGCTTGCCGCCCTCGATCGTGAACTCGATGTCTTGCATGTCCTTGTAATGCTTCTCGAGTTTCTTGCGGATGTCGAGGAGCTCCTTGTAGGCCTTCGGCATGATCTTGCCGAGCGCCTCGATCTTCTCGGGCGTGCGGATGCCCGCCACGACGTCCTCGCCCTGCGCGTTCACGAGGAACTCGCCGTAGAAGAGGTTCTCGCCGCTCGCGGGGTCGCGCGTGAAGCACACGCCCGTCGCCGAGTCGGTGCCCTTGTTGCCGAAGACCATCGCCTGCACGTTGACGGCCGTGCCCCACTCCGCCGGGATGTTGTTCAGGCGGCGGTACAGGTTGGCGCGATCGTTCTGCCAGGATTGAAAAACGGCCTTGATGGCGCCGCCGAGCTGCTCGTACGGATCCTCGGGGAACGTCACGCCCACGCGGTTCTTGATCTCGGCCTTGAACTCGATGACGAGCTCCTTGAGCGCGTCGGCCGGCAGCTCCGAGTCGACCTTGACGCCGCGCTGCCGCTTCTTGCGGTCGAGCAGCACGTCGAACGGGTCGTGGTCCTCCTTCCTCTCGGGCTTCATGCCGAGCACGACGTCGCCGTACATCGCGATGAAGCGGCGGTAGCTGTCGAAGGCGAATCGCTCGTTGCCGGACTTGGCGGCCAGGCCGGCCGCCGTGACGTCGTTCAGCCCGAGGTTGAGGATCGTGTCCATCATGCCGGGCATCGACGCGCGGGCGCCCGAGCGCACCGAGACGAGCAGCGGGTTCCTGGCGTCGCCGAACTTGGCGCCCACGAGCTTCTCCATCCTCGAAATGTTGGCGCGCACGTCGGCGTCGAGGCTCTTGGGCAGCTTCTTGCCGAGGGCGTAGAACTCGGTGCAGACCTCGGTCGTGATGGTGAAGCCCGGGGGGACCGGCAGGCCGATGTTGGCCATCTCGGCCAGGTTCGCGCCCTTGCCGCCCAGCAGGTTCTTCATCTCCTTGCTGCCCTCGGACTTGCCGCCCCCGAAGAAATAAACGCGCTTGCCGGCCTTGGCGCCGGTCTTCGGCGCGGCGAACGACGTCTTGACGCCGTTCTTGTGGCCGTTTTTCAGGCTCTTGACGACCTTGGCGACCTTCTTGACGAGCAGCTTCGACTTCGATTTTGCGGACTTCGTGAGGCTTGGCATGGGCGCTTATTTACCGTGGTTTGTGGGTTTGGGGAACACCGATCTCGGCGGCGGAGAATGCCACCAAAACGTCGGAAATCATCAGATTTTTTGCGCGAGAGCGGCGGGC
>DATKFB010000223.1:0-5064 GCA_035544435.1 Polyangia bacterium | reverse complement strand
AAGCGGGCCGAAGCGCAAAAGACGATTCAAGCGACGATGGCCGGCCTCTCGGATACGTCGGCGTTCGAGACGTTCGATCGCATGGCCGAGAAGGTCGAGCAGGCCGAGGCCGAGGCCGAGGCGGGCGTCGAGCTCGCCGGCGAGATGACCGGCGACACGCTGCAGTCGCGCTTCAAGCAGCTCGAGAACACCGGCGGCGCCGACATGGCGCTGCAGGAGCTCAAGGCCAAGATGGGGCTCGGGCCCATGCCCGACGCTCGGCCCGCGCTGACGAGCGCCCCCGAAGGCGAGGCCGCGGCCGGCGACACCGGCACGCGCGCCGACCAGAAACGCTAGCGCCCGACGCGATGGCCGGCACCGGAAGCGACATCTGGTTCCTCGCCGCGAAGCGCACGGCGTTCGGCGCCTTCGGCGGCGCGCTGCGGGATCTCAAGGCGACGGACCTCGGCACGGCGGCGGCGACGTCGGCCCTCGCGCAGTCCGGCTTGTCGGACGAGCTCATCGACCAGGTCGTGTTTGGCAACGTGCTGCAAACCACGCCCGAGGACGTCTACTGCGCCCGTCACATCGGCCTGCGCGCCGGCGTGCCGGTCGATCGGCCCGCGCTGACGGTGAACCGCCTCTGCGGCTCGGGCTTCCAGGCCATCGTGAGCGCCGCGCTCGAGATCCGCCACGGCGAGGCCGAGGTCGCGCTCGTGGGTGGCACCGAGTCGATGAGCCACGCGCCCCACGCCGTTCGCGGCGCGCGCTGGGGCTACCCCTTCGGCAAGGCGCCGCCCCTCGAGGATCTTCTTTGGACCGCGCTCACGGACAGCTATGCGGGCTGTCCCATGGGCGTCACGGCCGAGAACCTCGCCGAAAAATACGGCATCGATCGCGCGGCGTGCGACGCCTACGCGCTCGCGTCGCAGCAGCGCTGGGCCGCGGCGGTCGAGGCCGGCCGCTTCCGCGAGGAGATCGCGCCCCTCGAGATCAAGAAGGGCAAGACGGGCATCCAGATCTTCGACCGCGACGAGCACCCGCGCCCCGCGACGACGGCCGAGTCGCTCGCCAAGCTGCCGGCGGTGTTCAAACCGAGCGGCGGCGTCGTCACGGCCGGCAACGCCTCAGGCATCGCCGACGGGGCGGCGGCGCTGGTCGTCGCCTCGCGCGCCGCCGCCGAGCGCGCCAAGGCCGCCCCTTTGGGGGCCCTCGTGTCGTGGGCCGTCGTGGGCGTCGAGCCGCGCCTCATGGGCATAGGTCCCGTGCCGGCGATCGCGAAGGCCCTCACGCGCGCCAAGTTGCCGCTATCGGCGATGGACCTGATGGAGGTCAACGAGGCCTTCGCCCCGCAATATCTGGCCGTGGAACGCGAGGCCGGCCTGCCGCGCGAGACCACGAACGTGGACGGGGGCGCCATCGCGCTTGGCCACCCGCTGGGCGCATCGGGAGCGCGGCTCGTGACGCACCTGCTCTACGAGCTCCGTCGGAGGCGCGCCCGATTCGGACTTGGAGCGGCGTGCATCGGGGGCGGGCAGGGGATTGCCGTCGTCGTCGAATCGCTGCTATAAGGCAAATTCGTCCTCGCTGCGTAGCGCAGCTTTCGCCACGTGAGGAAACCAAGGACCGATGCCACAACACCAGAACCACACAACGGCCCGATTCAACGGTGTGAAGATCTTCTCGGCGACGATGGCGCAGGAGCGGGAGAACCTGGGGGAGAAAGTCACCGCCTGGATCCGTGAACACCCGACGTATCAAATTGTCGACACCGTCGTGACCCAGTCGTCCGACGAAGCGTTCCACTGCCTCGCCATCACCGTCTTCTGGTGGGAAGACAAGTAACGCCCTGAGGGGGCCGAAGGTCCCCCGCGTGCGTCAGCCGGCCAAGAGAAGCACGCCGGAGAACATGTGCATGCGCGAGCGACCACAAGCGGGGCCGATCTCGAAGCTGCTCTGGACGCCCACGACGGGGAGGGTGGCGAAGCGGCGACGGATGAGCTCGGGATCGAGCCCGGGCTGGCCGTAGAGCGTGCTGCCGCGCTCGGCGCAGTTGAAGAACACGCCGAATCGCGCGGGGTGATCGCGGCGCGCCTCGGCCTGCTCGTCCACCATGGCCTTCATGTCGTCGCGGGCGCCGATGGCGTCGCGCACCGTGAAGCGGAGGGTCTGGCCGGCGCGCACGGGCTCGGCGACGGCCAGCGCCGGGCGGTCCCCCTCGGCGATGGCGAGCTGACGGACGACGTAGTCCGAGCGTCCGTCGACGCCCAGCTCGCCGATGCCGGCGAGCAGGTGCGGCGTCATGCGCCGAAGCGCCGGATTGCGCGGGTCCGAGATCGCGCGCTGGAGCGCTTCGACGGAGGGGCGGCCGTCGAGCTCGAGGACGAGGTTGCCGTCGGCCGCCGTGATCGTGAGCGGCTCGCTGAGGGCCTGGCACCCCTGCGTCATGCCGATCGTGGGATGAAGGTCGCGCGGGAAGACGAGCGCCACGCAGGCGTCGGTGCGCGCGACGCCGTCGTAGAAGACGCGGCAGCCCGCCTCGCCGCCCGATACGCCCGCGCCCGTGACGAGGACCTCGGGCGCCGCCTCGGCCAGGCCGGCGAGGAAGTCGACGGCGTCGAGCTCGGCGGGATCGACGAGCAGGGCGACGACGGCGCCGCTGTCGTCGCCGCCGACGGCGCGGCGCACCTCGCGCCCGAGGCGCGCTCCCGCGGCGCGCGCATCGGCGCGGATGCCGCCGATGAAAAGCGGCCGAGGCAAGCGCGGCTCGCCTTGGCCGTCGTCGCCGAGGACGAGCACGGCGACGGCGCGCCCGTCCTCGAGCTCGTCATCGGCCGAGAGCACGCCCGTCGCCGAGCACCCGATGACCGAAGCGCGCGGGATCGCGCGCGTGACGGCGGCCAGCACGCCGACGTACTCGTCGTGGTCGTGCCGCCCGCCCGCGAACACGAGCGCGAGATCGGCCGCCGTCGTTCCCGCGCCCACGAGCGCCCGGCGCGCCGCCTCGCCCGCGGCGATGGAACCCTCGGCGTGGACGGCCACGCCAGCGCCGGCAGACAACATGGGTCCCTCTTACCCCGGGCCAGAAAAAAGGGCGGAAAAAAACGGGGGCGTCTCGGGGTGTCCGCCGGCGGCGGTCAGGCGCCCACGAACACGAAGGGATAGCTCGAGGGAGGCGCGCCGTGGCGCGACGGCGGGAAGACCCAGCGCGACACCTGCCCGTCGATGCAGCTCGCGAGCTGAGAGCCGTCGAAGGCGGGCGCGTCGACGCTAAGCGCCTCGACGTGGCCGCTGCTGCCGATCTGGAAGCTCACGATGGCCTTGCCGGAGCGCGTGTCTCCTTCGCGCGTCATCCGCTCATAGCAGGACTTCACGCCCGGCACGTACTGATGGACAAGCTTCTGCACGGCATTGGCGTCGGGGCGATCGGGCAGCGGACCCGAGCGCGCGCCGCCCTTGAGGCTCTCGGCCATGAGCGGCGCCATGGCGACGGCGCCTGACTGCGCGCCGAGGACGTTGTCCATGAGCGCCGCGCCCTGCCCGTCAGAGACGACACGTATCGCCTCCGCGCCCTGCTGCGCGAGCGCGTCCCACCGCTTGTCGAACGGCGTCGCGCCGCTCGCGCCACCCGCGGCGCCGCGGCTGCACGCGCCGAGCGCCACCAAGCCCAGGAGCATCCGCGTCGCGTTTTTCATGGCCCGAATGCTAGCACCGCTCCGAATCACGTGGGCCGAAACGGAGAGGCGCGATCGGCGTGCTGGACGCGGCGCAGGACGAAGACCCACATCGCGAGCGACAGAACGGTCACCGCCGTCCAGACCCGCGCGTCGAGGCGATGGTGCAACGCGTAGTTGTAGGCGCCGTGAAAAACGATCGGCACGAGCAAGCAGCATGCGCGATCGCGCCAGAGTGCCGCGGCGTTCGTGCGATCGAACTTCGTCCGTCCCGCGTAGTAACCCATGGCGCCGCCGAAGAGGGCGTGCGCGGGCACGGCGAAGAGCGCGCGCTGCCAGACGACGGTGAAGCCGCGATCGAGCCCGCCCTGGGCCTGCGCGATGTAGAGGACGTTCTCGAGCGTCGCGAACCCGAGCGAGACGGCGACGCCGTAAACGACGCCGTCAAGCGGCTCGTCGAACTCGTCCCAGTGGTAGATCGCCGTGAAGAGCACGACCGCCTTGGCCGTCTCCTCGACCACGCCGCCGAGCACGAACGATTCGAACAGCCGCGCGGCCTCGGTGCCACTCGAGAGCCAGTCGGGCGAGATGAACCCGAGCGCCGTGAAGTCGAGCCCGCGCGCCGCCGCCATGGCGTAGAGGCCGAGCGCGAACGCCATGAGCACGCGGTGCATCGGCTCGCGCTGCCAACGGTCGCGCAGATAGAAGAACGTCAGGAGGAAGAGCGACGGCGCTGCCCCGGCGACGATGGCGAGCGTCCACCCGTGCATCGGATATACTTTGCCCCAACCCGACTGGGTTCGGGGGCGAAACGGTTTCGACGGGGGATAGCAAAGTTCATGTTGCGTGCCGAGGCGCCCGAGGCCTCGTAAAAACGGGCAAAAAAAGAACAGCGAACGATAACTCGTTTGCTCTGGCCGCCTAAAAACCGGACCAGACCGCGATCCGGGGAGGTGCCTGTGGCTCCGGTGAGCGGACGTCTCTCAGGCTAGCGACCGCGTAGCGCCTTTCGGCGCGGCCGCGAAACACAGGAAGGGCTAAGCGTCGGGACGCCTCGCCGGTGGGCAAAGCCGACGTCGAAAACCAAATCGCCGGATACGCACGTAGCGGCATGAGCGGAGCTCTTCCGGACCCGGGTTCGACTCCCGGCGCCTCCACAATGATTCTATGTACTTAGGTACCAAAATGGGCTTTGTCGCCCAGCTGTCGCCCAGTCGGAACGGTGCTGCCCAAGCCATCGAGCAGCTTCACTGCCTGACGAGGAACGTCGGGACTCAAGAGGTGTCCAGAAATCGAGTAGGCGGGCGTATTTTCTTGCCGCCGATGCGGAACTGGGATCAAACGGGGTGTGAAGAAAACGCTGCCGCTGTTTGAGAGTGCGCCGGAAGCCGAGTGTGCCCGGCAGATCGGC
>DATKFB010000222.1:0-8180 GCA_035544435.1 Polyangia bacterium | reverse complement strand
GAAGGACTTTTCGCGCGTCGTGCTCAACGCCGCCGCACCGCCACCGCCGTCGAGTGCAGCAAGAGCGTGAACGTGAACGTCATAAAGCCCGCCACCATGAACAGCAAGCCCGTAACGCCCAGGTGGTTCACGGAAAAATGTTCGAGCAGTCGGAACCCGTTCCGCGCGTAGGTGAGCGCCAGCAGCGCCGCCAGCACGAGGCCCGTGCCGAAGAGGCCCGCGCTGAACGCGACGGTGCGGTTGTAAGGGAAGCGGCGGAACCAGGCCTCGGTGCGGCGGCCCGAGTAGTCGAAGAACACTTGCGACAGGATGCCCATGTAGACGCACTGCAGGCCCAGGTTCGCGAGCGAGACGCCCAGCAGCATCCAGTGCAGCGAGAACGTGATGGGGCCGAGCGTCACGGGACCGAACGACAGCGGGAATGTCAGCAGGAGGCCGAGCGCGAGGAGCAGGAGGCCGGGCTTGAACAGGAAGAAGTTCGCGCCGTACACGAACATGGCGCGCAGGTTGATCCAGGCGGCCTGCCACGGCGAGAACCAGCCGGCGCGCTTGTGGTGGCTGAGGCGGCCATCGCGATCCTTGAGGAACCGGATCGGCACCTCCTCGGTGCGCAGGGCCATGTGCACGGACTTCAGCACCATCTCCGAGGCGTACTCCCAGGACTGCGAGCGCAGGTCCATGCGCGAGAGCGCCTCCCTCGTGATAGCGCGCATGCCGCAGTGAATGTCGGAGAAGTGGCTCGCGAAGATGACGTTGAGGATCCAGGTCGTCACGGGCGTGCCGAGGTAGCGGTGCAGGGGCGGCATCGAGCCGGGCTCGATGTAGCCGCGGAAGCGCGAGCCCATGATGAACTCGGCGCCGCCGCGGAACTTCTCGACGAACGGCGCGAGCTCGCGGAAGTCGTAGGTGCAGTCGCAGTCGCCCATGAGGACGTACTTGCCGCGGATGTGCGGCAGCGCGTCCAGGTAGGCGCGCCCGAGCCCGCGCTTGGGCGTCTTGAGGACGCGTGCGCCGCCCGCGAGCGCGAGCTCGGTCGTGCGATCCGTGCCGCTGTCGACGATGAGGATCTCCCCCGCGACGCCGGCCTTCTTCATGCCTTCGTGACACCAAGCGATGAAGTCGGCGATCGTGAGCTCCTCGTTGAGAGCCGGGATCACGATCGAGAACTCGGGCTCGGTGACGTCCCCGGCCGGCAGGAGCAATCGCACGTCTGGATCGAAGCCAGGCGCCGCGGGGACGAGCGCCACGGCGCTCACATCCGCCCCGCGGCCATGTCGGGGATCATGGCGAGCATCGACTGGCGCAGCGCCTCGCGCGAGCCCATGCGGTTCTGCCAGCCGAGGGAGCGAATGCGCGCCGTGTCGAGGCGCACGACGGGCACGTCGCCCTTCCAGCCGCGGTCGCCGCCCGTGTACTCGAAGCGCACGCGCTCGGCCGGCAGGCCCACGCACTCGACCGCCAGCGCGGCGATCTCCGTCACCGTGATGTAGTCGCCCGTCGCGACGTTGTAGGCCTCGAAGTCCTTGGCGGTCCTTTCGTGTGCCGCGAGCACGGCGCGCACGATGTCTGAGATGTGGACGTAGGACTTGGACTGCTTCCCGTCCCCCAAGATCTTCAGCACGATGGGGACGGCGCGTCCGTCGTCGCGCGCCCGCGCCTCCATCAGCCGGCGCGCGAAGTCGAAGCCCACGCCGTGGGTCTGGCGCGGACCGACGACGTTGCCGAATCGGAAGGCGCAGCCTGAGAGGCCGAACATCGCCGCGTAGCTGCTGATGAGGCTTTCACCCGCGAGCTTGCTCGCGCCGTAGGTCGAGGCGGGCAGCAGCGGACCGTGGTCCTCGGCGGCCTCGAACGAGCCGAGATCTCCGTAGACGCCGCTACCAGACGCGTACAGGATTCGGCGCGCGCTCGTGCACCGCATGGCCTCGACGACGCTGTTCGTGAGCGCCGTGCCCTGCCAGAAGTCGATGGTCGGCTCGCGCGCGGCCCGCGCGATATCGGGATTCGACGCCAGGTGGATGACGACGTCGTGGCCGGCGCCGCCCGGGTCGAGCGCGCGCTTGAGCGCCTCCGTGTCCTCAACCTGCCCGCGCACGACCATGAGGCGCGGGTCGCGCGCGTGGTGCGCGTAGTGCCACTCGCGGCCCGACGAGAAGTTGTCGTAGAGCGTGACGGCGGCCGCGCCGCCCTCGCCCAGCAGGTGGTCGGTGAAGTGGCTGCCGATGAAGCCGGCGCCGCCCACGATGAAGAACCGAGCACCGGCGGTCGAACGCACTACTTCGTGGCTTCCCACTTGGTGGCGGCGCGCTTGAGCGCTGGGTGGCTGACGAGCAGATGCCACACGACGGCGGCGAGCCCCTCGGTGTGCGGTGTGATGCGCTCGGGATGGACGACCGGCACGAGCACGCAGGCGTCGGCCGTGGCCTTCGTCGTGCCGCCGTCCTTGCCGACGACGCCGTAGATCTTGGCGCCGGCCTTCTTGGCGAGCTCGAGCGCGAGCACGAGGTTCATCGAGATGTTCTTCTCGCGGTTGCCGCCGCCGACCGAGAACACGAGCACAGCGTCGCGCGCCGAGAGCCGCGAGACCTTGAGCCACTCGGCGAAGCTCGTGTCCCAGCCCTCGTCGTTCACGCGCGCCGTGAGCTCGGAGACGTTGTCCGTGGGCGTGTAGGCCTCGAAGGCGCAGATCTTGCGGAAGTCGTTGACGGCGTGACTGGCGTGCCCCGCCGAGCCGCCCACGCCCAGGATGAAGAGGCGTCCGCCAGCGTCGCGGACGGCGCCGAGGCCCACGGCCACCGCGTCGATGGCTTCCGTGGCGAGGGCCGCGACGGCCCGCTGGGTCTCGTCGAGGTACGTGCGCACGAAGGCGGCGTCAGCGCTCACAGCACGTACCCCGCCGCCTTGGCGTCGCGGAAGAACATCTGCACCGTCTCGAGGCTATATTCGCCGAGGTCCTTGCCGACGAGGTCGAGCTTCTTGAGCAGGTCGGGCGTCACCGTGATGATGTCGCATCCAACCTCGGCCGCTTGGACGATGTTCAGCAGCTCGCGCGGGCTGGCCCACAGAAGCTCGATGCTCCGACCAGCGGACCGGCAGATCGACAAGGCGTTTGACATGAGAGGCACGGGGTCGCGCCCCGTATCGGCGATGCGGCCCGCGAACACCGACACGACCGACGGCGCGCCGCCCGAGAGCGCGCTCGCCGTCGCGCGCACCTGGTCGAGCGTGCAGATCGCCGTGACGTTCAGCTTCACGCCGCTCCGCGCGAGCTCCTCGACGAGCGGGATGGCCGACTCGCGGCGCGTGTTCGTGATCGGGATCTTGACGTAGACGTTGTCGCCCCAGGTCTTGATCTCGAGGGCCTGGCGCTTCATCTCGGAGAACTCGTCGGCGAAGACCTCGAACGAGATCGGCTGCGTCTTGACGTGCGCCAGCACCTCCTTCGCGAACGCGCGATAGTCGGAAACGCCGTCCTTGCGCATGAGCGTGGGGTTCGTCGTGAACCCCGCGATGCGCGGGTTCTGGGCCGCCGCCACGATCGACGGCACGCTGGCGCCGTCGGCGAATATCTTGATCTTGGCGAGTGAGACGGAGGAGCTATTGGCCACGTGATGTTCCGATTTCTAGCAGATAGGCGGCAAAGTCTCGCAAATCGACGCCGCAAAAGGAAGGCTTGATCGAGCGCGCCGCGAGCGCCGCCAGGTCCTCGGCGGCGGCGCGCCCGCCCGCCGCGCCCAGGAACGCCGTCCGCAGCCCGAAGGCCGCGCCCGCGAGCACGTCCGTCGCGCGATCGCCCACGATCCACGAAGCCTCGGGGCGGAAACGCGCGTGGCGCGCGAAGGCCTCGACGAGCAACCCCGTGGCGGGCTTGCGGCACGCGCAGCCGTCCTCGGCCCGATGAAAGCAAATGTGCGAGCTCAGGACGACGCCGCCCGCGGCCTGCGCCTGCCGCAGGATCTCGGCGTGCACGGCGTCGAGCGCGGCGCGCGTCGCCTTGCCCTTGGCGGCCGCGGGCTGGTTGCTCGCGACGACGAGGCCGAAGCCGGCCGCCGTGAGCTCGCGGAGCACGTCCGGCACCCACGGGAAGACCTCGGCCTCGCTCTCGGAGAGCGGGCTGTCCGGGCGCGCCTCGGTGGGGTTCGGCACCGTGCGGTTGAGCACGCCGTCGCGATCGAGGACGATCAACGTCTGGCGGCGATCCACGTCTCCAGCTCCTCGAGGCCCTCGGGCGACCCGATCTCGTGAAAGCGCTCGTGGACCTCGAGGCCCGCGAGCCGATCGCCGAGCGACAGCGCATGAAAGAGCTCGGCCAGGTCCGCCTTCCCATCGGGCGGTACCTCCTCCTCGACGACCCGGCGCTCGAGCGCCGACAGCCCATAGTCGATGTACGCGAAGTCGGCGGCCGGTCGGGTCTGGCGCCACTTGTCGTAAAGCACGACGCGCCCCACGGCGCCCGGGCCGCCGCCCGCCGCCGGCTGGAAGATGACGTTGCTCGCGTCCCAGCGTCCCTCGTTGCGGAACACCGTCATGAGCGCCGGCTTCGCCGAGCCGCGGAAGGCCTCCCAGACGGCGCCGAAGTCCACCGGCAGGAACGAATCCCCATAGGTCACGAGGAACGCCTCCTCGAGCGCGCCGCGCGCGTGCGCGAGGCGCAGCGCGCCCGCCGTGCCGCGCAGGTCGGCGCCCTCGTCGACGTACGCGACGCGCAGGCCATAGCGGGCGCCGTCGCCGACGTGCGCGCGTAGCATCTCGCCCCGATAGCCGATCGAAAGCACGACGTCAGTCACGGCGTGGCGCGCCAACCACTCCAGCTGATGGTCGACGAACGGCCGACCCGCCACGGGTAGAAGCGCCTTGGGCTGGGCGTCCGTCAGCGGGCGCATGCGCGTCGCGAGCCCGCCCGCCAGGATTACGCACTGCATGCAGCGCCCGCGCCTCGTCGGCCTCTTTGGCCAGCGGTGGGGGCCGCCATGCGGGTTCCGAACCGAGCATTCGACGCGACCGTCACGTCGAATGTTATATAGGGTTTCGTGTCCAGACGCTCCCCCGCTGGCGCCGGCGCGCTGTCCGGCGCCCTGCTCACGCTCACACTGGGCTGCCAGCCACCGCCCGACGCGCCGACGCCGGTCGTCTTTCCACCGCACGACGGCGGCGCGGAAGCCGCGCCGGGGCCGCTCGACGCCGGCGCGCCCGGGCTCGCGGACGCGCTGCCCGGTGGGGCCGGCGCGCACGACGGCGCCGCGGCCGTCCCGGGCAGCACCGTGCTCCACGTGCTCGTGCACGACGCGGCGTCTGGCAAGCACCTCCCCGCGAAGATTTTCCTGCGTGACGCCGTGACGAACGAGCAGCTTCACTTCGGCAATTTCGTCGAGAACCCGGTATGCATGGGCATGGCCGCCTCGCTGCGCGAGCTCGGCACGGGAGGCGCGCTCGCGACCTGGAACGGCGTCGCGCTCTGGAACGGCGAGGCGCGCATCCCCATCGGAACGACCTGGGACGTTCCGGCCAACGGGTGCCCCGACGAGGCGGGCGTGCCCGCGAGCCGCCAGGGCATCCCGTTCGGGCGCTATCTCGTCGTCGCGGCGCGCGGCCTCGAGTACGAGCTCACGACGGCCGAGGTCGACCTCGGGCCCGGACACGGGGAGGTGTCGATCGACCTTCCGCTCTCGCGCACCGTCGACACGCGCGGCTACTTCGCGGCCGACATGCACATCCACAGCGGCAGCCCCGACGGCACGGGCTCGTGGGACAGCCTGGTCTCGCCCGCGGACCGCGTGAAGACCGAGGCGGTAGCCGGCGTCGAGGTCGTCGTCTCGTCGGACCACGACTACGTGACGGACCTCGGCGCGCCCATCGCGCGTCTGTGGCCTGGCGGCGCGCCGCCGCTCGCGTCAATCGTGGGTGACGAGGCCTCGGCGAGCTTCGGCCACTTCAACGCCATGCCCGTCGCGGTCGACGCCGCGAACCCGGTCACCAACGGCGCGCTCTCGCCCGATCAGGTCCAGCTGATGTCGCCCAAGCAGCTCTTCGCGCGCCTGCACGCGCTGCCGACCTCGCCCCTCATCCAGCTCAACCACCCGCGCCTTCCCTTCGCCGCCTACTTCAACGACGTGAAGGCCTGTGACTGGCACGATCTCAGCCAGCTGCCGCGCTGCTCGCTCGACTTCGAGGCCATCGAGGTCTTGAACGGCTGGTTGGCGTGCGCGGGCAAGGTGCACGAGACCCTCGACGACTGGTACGCGCTCATGGGTTTCGGCGCGACGCTCACGGCGACCGGCAACTCCGACACGCACGGCTCGTCGAACATCGAGGCCGGCTTCCCGCGCTCCTACGTCCGCGTCGCCGACGACAGCGTCCCGGCTTTCGACGAGGGCGAGTTCGTGGGTGCCGTGCGCGCGCGCCGGGTCGTCGCGACGACGGGACCGTTCCTCACGCTGCGGGTCGGGTCCGAGGCCGAGGGCGGCATGGTCACGCTCAGCGACATGACGACGCCCGGCCAGGTGCCCGTGAGCATCCGCCTGCAGGCCGCGAGCTGGGTGAGGGTCGACGTCGTGCGGCTCCTCGTCGACGGGCACGTCGTCAAGAGCTGGAACGTGCCCGTGGCCAACGGCGTCCCGGCCTCGCTCTTCGAGATCGACAACGAGCCCGTCGCCATCACGGCGGACGCCGCCATCACGGCGGAGGCCGAGGGCGCGACGCCGCTGCCGCCCTGGATGGTCGGCCAGTTCTTGCTCGATCCCGGAATCGTCAAGCTGTGCGGAGACCCGGCGCAGCCCGGCATGATTCCGTTCGCCGTGACCAACCCCGTCTTCGTCGACGCCGACGGCGACGGTGTCTTCCGCGCCGGCATGAGCGCGGCGCGCGCCGCGGCCGTTCGCGACGTCTGGGTGCCGCCGCCGCTGGGCCCGAACGACTGCAACCCCCTCGCGGGGCTCCGCCCACGGCCCTAACCCTAGAACAAGTAGACGAGCCCGAACATGAGCTCGAAGCGCCCGAGCGAATCGAAGAAGTTCTTCGGCTTGGGCACGAACGACAGGGCCGGCGACATGAACGCGACGAGCCCGGGCAAAAGATGCACCTGCAGGCCGACCGCGGGCCGCAGCTCGAACGTCGAGATCGTCCCGCTGACGCTCGCGACGTTCGGCGCGAGGACCACGGAGGTCTTCTTGAGGCCGCCGACAGCGAGCAGCCCGATACCCAGCTCGCCCGTGAGATAGACGCGGCGATCGGCAAGCCGGATGCGGACGGACGGCTCGGCGAGGAGCGACGTGAAGGTGATCTTGTTCGCTGTCGCTCCGGAGCCTTCGCCGAGCGAGCTCACGTCGAAGAACGCGCCCAGGCGAAAGCTCGCCGGGCCCGAGACGTCGCCGCCAAACGTGTAACCAGCACCCAAATCGAACGCGAACTGCGCAGGCGCGCTGCTCGAGCCCCCCTTGATGTTGAGCCCCGACGTCCACTTGTGGAACCCCAGCGCGGCTGCGACGTCCCATGGCGTATTCTCTCTGGGCGCGGCCGGCGGGGCCGGCTCGGACACGGGCGCGGGCGGCTCCGACGCGACGACGCCGGGCAGAGAAGGCGGCGGCGCGGGCGGCGGCGCGACCGGCGCCGGCGCAGGAGCCGGTGGCGGCGGCGCCACGACGCCCGGAGGCGCGCCCGGCGTCACGGGGGCCGGGGCGGCCGGCGGCGCGATGGGCGCCGGCGACGCGGACTTGGGCTCGTTCATTTCCTTTTGCAGGGCCGCGATCTTCGCCTCGATGTCGGCGCGGTTCGCCGCCTTGGGCGAATTCCGCAGGTAGCCTCGGTAGAAGAAGATTGCCTTCGCGGGATCGCCCTTGAGGCGGTACGCCTGCCCGATGTTGTAGAGGAACCCGGGATCGGGCTTCGCCTTGTAGCCCTCCTGCCAGGCCTCGATGGCCTTGTCGAACTCGCCCACCGTAAAGAGCGTCGTCCCTTGCGTGAAGAGCTCCTTGGCGCGCTGGGTGTCGTCGGCTCGGGCCATGCCGGAACACAGCGCGAGCCCCAAGACCGCGCAGCCCACGAGGAGGAGTGGCGCTCTCGGCATTCGCGCCGCTCTCGAGACGAAGCACAGGCGACGACAATCGGAGGGATAAGCAACGGGCATCGAAGCGACGCCATCGTATCCCGGAACGTGCGCCAGTTCCAATTGGCCCACGGCGGAT